>JBNMJI010000217.1:0-3420 GCA_050873725.1 Roseburia sp. | reverse complement strand
TTTCAACACCGTTAGCCTGGATGGGAGCATTCGGTTATTCTGCACAGCTGTTCTTTGACTTCCAGGGATATTCCCTGATGGCAATCGGAATCGGAGAGATGTTAGGTTTTGATTTGCCGAAGAACTTTGATCATCCATACCGTTCTAAGACAGTATCCGAGTTTTACCGCCGGTGGCATATTACACTGGGAAGATGGTTCCGTGATTATTTATACATCCCATTGGGCGGCAACCGGAAAGGAAATGCGTGGACATTTTTCAATCTGCTGATTGTCTGGGTCGTAACTGGAATGTGGCATGGCTCTACGATTAATTTCCCGTTATGGGGACTGATTTTATTTGTATTTATCGCATTGGAACGCTTTGTAATCCGGGATTTCTTAGAAAAACATGGCTGGCTGGCACACCTTTATATCTGGTTTGTGATTCCACTGACCTGGGTGGTATTTGCCATTACAAAGTTGTCTGATTTAAAAGTATATTTTACAAGACTGTTCCCGTTCTTTGGAACCGGAATTGCGGTCAATGCCGGAGATTATCTGAAATATGGCAGAACCTATGGCTTATTCTTCCTGTTAGCATTTGTGGTATCACTGCCTTTCATGGACAAAATATGGAAGAAATGCTGGAAGAAGTGGTGGATGAAAGCAATTTTATTTGCTGTATTATGGATTTGTATTTATCAGATTGCAAATGGACTGAACAATCCATTTATGTACTTTAGTTTTTAATGGGAGGCTGCCATGAAAAAATGGAAAAAATGTCCGCTTCTTATTGTAACGGCAATCAGTATGCTGCTGGTGAGCGGTATAGCTTTAGCCGGAACAAGAGGCGCATATAAGGAATATAATAAGGACTGGCCGAAGGTACCGGCAGTAGCTGGTATGATGCAGGCATCCAAGGAAGGTATTCTGCCTTGGGATAAAGTGGAAAAGAAAGATAATCTGGAAAGTGTATATACCGACAAAGAGGAACCTGCAACGGAAGAGGCAACAGAAGCGGTTGTGGATACGGAGTCAGAAGAGGATAAGACTTATGAATTTACCGATGTAACCCAGGATTATTTTGATGATGCCGTATTTATCGGAGATTCCAGAACCGTTGGATTAAGAGACTATAGCGGCTGGGATAATGCGACCTTTTATGCCAGCATCGGACTTACGGTATATGATATGTTTGATACGCCGATTGTAGAGGAGAACGGCACAAAGATTACCGTTGATGAAGCATTGAGCGAGCATCAGTTTGGAAAAGTCTATCTGATGATTGGAATTAATGAAATGGGAACCGGTACGGTTGACAGCTTCATGAAAGCATATGAAGAAGCGGTTAATCATATCCGAGAGCTTCAGCCGGATGCACTGATTTTCTTACAGGGCATCATGTATGTGAAGCAGGAGAAGTCAGAGACCGACCCGATTTTTAACAATCCGGCAATCAAAGAGCGGAATGACAGAATTGCAATGCTTGCAAATAATCATGATATATTTTATATTGATGTAAATGAAGTCGTAACGGACGAAACAGGAAATCTGAATCCGGAATATACTTATGATGAGATTCACCTGCTGGGGAAATATTATTCCCTGTGGACGGATTTCCTTTTGAAACATGGAATAAAGAAGGAGTAAATATATGTCAATTGACCAGAGTAAGATTCGTAACTTTTGTATCATTGCCCATATTGATCATGGCAAATCAACCCTTGCAGATAGAATTATCGAGATGACAGGACTTCTGACCAGCCGTGAAATGCAGGCACAGGTCTTAGATAATATGGATTTGGAGCGGGAGCGTGGAATTACCATTAAGTCTCAGGCGGTCCGTATTGTATACCATGCAAAGGATGGCGAAGAATATATTTTCAATCTGATTGACACACCGGGACATGTGGACTTTACTTATGAGGTTTCAAGAAGCCTTGCTGCCTGTGATGGTGCAGTGTTAGTAGTAGATGCGGCGCAGGGTATTGAAGCACAGACCCTTGCCAATGTATATCTGGCATTAGACCATGATCTGGAAGTGATTCCAGTGATTAATAAAATTGATCTGCCAAGTGCAAGACCGGAAGAAGTAGTAGAAGAAATTGAAGATGTCATCGGAATCGAGGCACAGGATGCACCGCGGATTTCCGCGAAAACCGGCTTAAATGTGGAAGAAGTATTAGAGCAGATTGTACACAAACTGCCGGCACCTAAGGGCGATGCCAAGGCTCCGCTTCAGGCATTGATTTTTGACTCTGTTTATGATGCGTATAAAGGTGTTATTGTATTCTGCAGAATCCGGGAAGGTTCCGTAAAACCGGGGACAACCATCCGTATGATGGCAACCGGAGCAGAAGCAGATGTAGTAGAAGTGGGATATTTCGGAGCGGGACAGTTCATCCCGTGTGATGAGTTAGAAGCCGGAATGGTAGGTTATATTACTGCCAGCCTTAAGAATGTGAAGGAAACCCGTGTGGGTGATACCATAACAGAAGCAAAGCGTCCATGCGCCGAGCCGCTGCCGGGATATAAGAAAGTCAATCCGATGGTATACTGTGGATTATATCCTGCAGATGGAGCCAAATATCCGGATCTTCGTGATGCTTTGGAAAAATTGCAGTTAAACGATGCGGCTTTACAGTTTGAACCGGAGACTTCCATTGCATTAGGATTTGGTTTTCGTTGCGGATTCTTAGGACTGCTTCACTTGGAAGTCATTCAGGAACGCTTAGAGAGAGAATTTAATCTTGATTTAGTAACAACAGCACCAGGCGTTGTGTACCGGGTACATAAGACTGATGGTACCATGATAGAACTGACCAACCCATCCAATCTTCCGGATCCATCCGAAATCGAATATATGGAAGAGCCGATGGTTGCAGCAGAAATTATGGTGACATCCGAATATGTAGGAGCCATTATGGACTTGTGCCAGGAACGCCGTGGTGTCTATAAGAGCATGGAATATATTGAACAGACCCGTGCAGTGATTAAATATGACCTTCCGTTAAATGAAATTATCTATGATTTCTTTGATGCATTGAAATCCCGTTCCAAAGGATATGCGTCTTTTGATTATGAGATGAAGGGTTATGAGCGGTCAGAACTTGTGAAGCTGGATATTCTTATTAATAAAGAAGAAGTGGATGCCCTTTCCTTCATTGTATTTAAAGATACCGCCTATGAGCGTGGAAGAAAGATGTGCGAGAAGTTAAAGGAAGAGATTCCGAGACACTTATTCGAAATCCCGATTCAGGCAGCCGTTGGAAGCAAGGTAATTGCCCGTGAGACAGTAAAGGCAATGCGGAAAGACGTACTGGCAAAATGTTACGGTGGTGATATTTCCCGAAAGAGAAAGCTTCTGGAGAAACAGAAGGAAGGTAAAAAACGTATGCGCCAGGTTGGAAACGTAGAGATTCCGCAGAAAGCGTTTATG
>JBNMJI010000216.1:0-3433 GCA_050873725.1 Roseburia sp. | reverse complement strand
GTAACTGGATGTCCGACTGGAATCGCCCATACATACATGGCGGCAGAAAGTCTGGAAAAGAAGGCAGCAGAATTAGGATGTTTTATTAAGGTGGAAACAAGAGGCTCCGGCGGAGCTAAAAATGTGCTTACTGCAAAAGAAATTGAAGAAGCAGACTGCATTATTGTTGCAGCCGATACCAAAGTCCCGATGGATCGTTTTGCTGGAAAGCCGGTTATCATTTGTCAGGTTTCCGATGGAATCAGTAAAGCAGATAAATTATTACAGCGTGCTATGGCAAAGGATGCACCGATTTATAAAGGCAGCGGCGAAGCATCAGAAAGTGAAAGCATGGGCGGAGAAAGCTTTGGTCACAGAGTTTACAAACATCTGATGAATGGTGTTTCCCATATGCTTCCATTTGTTGTCGGTGGTGGTATCATGATTGCCATTGCATTCTTAATTGACAGTCTTGGTGTAGACCTTGCATCACTTTCGGCAGAAGAGCGTTCTAATTTTGGTACGATTCTTCCGGCAGCAGCATTCTTTAAGTCTATCGGAGGTCTTGCATTTGGCTTTATGCTTCCGGTACTGGCAGGCTATATTGCCATGAGTATTGCAGACCGTCCTGGACTGGTAGTAGGTTTCGTTGGCGGAGCAATTGCAGCAAATGGAAAATCAGGTTTCCTTGGAGCATTGGTAGCAGGATTTGCTGCAGGCCTTATCATCCAGTTATTAAAGAAAATCTTTGAAAAACTGCCGAAGGGCTTAGATGGATTGAAACCGGTTCTATTGTATCCGCTGCTTGGTGTATTGTTGATAGGTGCATTGATGACCTTTATCATCGAACCGCCGGTTGGAGCATTGAATACTGCAATTAACACCGGATTGGCACATATGAATGGTGTAAGCTCTGTATTACTGGGAGCCCTGGTAGCTGGAATGATGGCTGTGGATATGGGCGGACCTGTAAATAAGGCAGCATATGTATTCGGAACTGCCTCCATTGCCGCTGGAAACTATAATATTATGGCAGCCGTTATGATTGGCGGTATGGTACCACCAATTGCCATTGCGCTTGGAACCTTATTCTTCAAAAATAAATTTACAGCAGAAGAAAGAAAAGCCGGACCGACAAACTTTATCATGGGATTATCCTTTATTACAGAAGGTGCAATACCATTTGCAGCAGCAGACCCGCTGCGTGTGATTCCAGCCTGTGTGGTAGGTTCTGCAATTGCAGGAGCAATGTCTATGGCATTTAACTGTACATTGATGGCACCGCATGGTGGAATCTTCGTATTCTTAGTAATGGGTAATGCAATCTGGTATCTGTTATCCCTGATTGTAGGTTCAGCAGTATCTTGTCTACTTTTGGGATTGTTAAAAAAGAAGATTGTATGATATAATAAGTGATGGAATCACGAATAGTGATCGTAAGCGAGTCAACAGACTTGCAAATTAAAACTATGGTATAAAAAACGGGAAAAAATATAACTTTTTAGGAGGAAGAACATGAAGGAATTTACTTACACAATCACAGATGAGCAGGGAATCCATGCAAGACCGGCAGGATTACTGGTAAAGGAAGCTGCAGGATTTGCAAGTGCAATTACAATTGAAAAGGATGGTAAGAAAGTAGATGCAAAGAGAATCCTTGGCGTTATGGGTCTTGGAGCTAAGAAAGGTGCAGAAATCACACTTCGCGCAGAGGGTGAAGATGAAGATGCAGCAATCGAAAAATTAAGCGCATTCTTACAGGAGAATCTGTAAAAATCAGAGAGAATATTAAAGATGGAGTGCCTTTCGGGAAAGGTGTTCACAGCGATGAAAAAGGGTCTGCCACTTGTTATGAGTGGCAGACCCTTTTTATGAATGTTGGTATTATTCCGATTTGTTCTAGTTATTTGAGATAAATGTTAATTCATCAGAGGAATAGAAAGTCTCATAAGAATCATAATCACGTACTTCAAATTTAATAGAAGCATTGGTTACATCATCAATAGAAGTAATATCATCATTTGCTTCAATTGACATAAATGTACCGGTTCCAGGAAGAATATATCCATATCCGTAATCATCCTGCATAAAGTCATTGATTGAGAAATCATCGGATTCAGCAACACAGATTTTATCAGTAGTATTCTCGATATAGAATACAAATTCAAGGGTATCATCCCATCCTGTTGTTGTTCCAACATAATATGCATTGATGCCGTTAGAGGAATCTAATGCAACAGCACCCGGAACAGAGGAAATAGAGAATGGGGTATAGGAATCGGAAAGATTGATATCCTGTACAACACCATCATTAATCAAAGTATCGTAAGTATCAGAATCGTAGAAACTTATCTGAAGTTTAATATTTTCAATGCTGTCAAAACCGGTTAAAGTGAAATCATCGTTAGAAATGTTAAAGTCTTCGTTGCTCTTTTTGCCGGCAGCGATGTCACCTGAAATATAACCATACATGGTTACACCATTTATTGCACAATAATCAACACTGATTCCAAGGTCGTTAGAAGTATTGTTTTCAACAGTAACTTTAATTTCCGGCATGATAGAATCATCATAGTAGCTGTATACAATACTGGTAGCTGTAATGGTAACATCATTAGCTGAGTATAATACAACATTATCTAAAGGAACTTCTTTATCATCGCCATAGCTGTAATCGCTGTCATCATAGTCATCACTATCATCTGAATTAGAATCAAAATCAAAGTCATCAAGATCAGATGCAATGTCACTATTATCAAAAATCTCTTTTCCGGCATTGCTTAAAGTTTTAGAAACAGTAACTACTGCATATACAACAACGCCGATAGAGAAGATGGTTGCCAGAATGGAAATGATTAATCCGGCAATTGCTGCACCACGAAGGTCACGGTTCTTACCCATTCCAAGGATGGAAAGAATGATAGCAGCGATACCAAGAATGATACCGATAATTGGAACAAACCATCCGAATGGTAAAGCAGCGATACCAAGAATCAGACCAAGGACACCAAAAACACAGGATTTCTTTGGTGCATCACCGTTGGTATTATAGGAAGGTGCTGCATTGTAGGTATTTCCATTATTAAATGCCTGCTGTCCATAATTTGGCTGATTGTAAGCAGACTGATTATAAGCATTCTGATTATAGTCGTTCTGATTAAAGCTGTTTGGATTATAATCGGTCTGGTTGAATGCCTGCTGCTGATTTGTATTTGGGGCATCATAGGTCTGAGGACCGTTGTCCGGCTGGCTGTAGGTCTGCTGCTCTGGGGCCTGCTGACCGTAGTTCATTTGTGCGTTGTCGTTTGTGTTTGGAGTTCCGGCAGGTTCGTTTCCGGAAAAACCATTTGGATTGTCGTTTACATTTTCTCCGTTTAAATTATACATAACTTTCTCCTTTTCATATATTACGTGAATGGTTACACACTATACTAAGGTATCATATTAAAGTCAG
>JBNMJI010000215.1:0-3461 GCA_050873725.1 Roseburia sp. | reverse complement strand
TAGCGGATGTGTGTATGCAAAAAGGGCGACCCCTGACAGAAGCTGAGTGCGAAATTTTACTGGCAAAATATCAAAACAAGTCATCCAAGGAAGCATTTTCGGACAAGGAAGCACAATCTGGAAAAGAAGCATGTCCGGTCAGAAAAGTATGCTCAGGAAAGGTGGTTCTGGTGGGAGCCGGTTGTCTGTCTTATGAATACATAACACTGCGTGGCATGCAGGAAATTAGAAAAGCGCAGGTGCTGATATATGATGCCTTAATTGATACTAGGTTTTTAGATTTTACTATTGAAAACTGCGAGAAAATCTGTGTAGGAAAACGCAGTGGCAGACACAGCATGAAGCAGGAAGAGATTAATATGCTGCTGATAGAGAAAGCAAGAGAAGGTGCTTATGTAGTAAGACTGAAAGGCGGTGACCCATTTGTCTTTGGCAGAGGAAATGAAGAAGTAGATGCGCTGACAGAGGCTGGCATTGAGACAGAAGTAATTCCCGGTATTTCATCCTGCATTGCAGTACCGGAGCTTGCCGGAATTCCGGTGACAGAGCGGAAGGTCAGCCGGAGTTTTCATGTAATGACCGGGCACTGTGCCGGAGATGAAGAATCATTAAAAGACGAGATTCATAAAATGGCTGCCATGGATGGAACCTGTGTCTTCTTGATGGGATATACAAGACTTGCTGGGATTGTAAGAGAATTACAAAATGGCGGAGCAACGGCAGAGACACCGGTAGCAGTAATTCATGGAGCTCCTGATGGAAGCAGCCGTGCTGCCTATGGGACACTTCTTACCATTGAAAAAGAAGTGCAGGAGAAACAGATTCCAATGCCGGCAGTGATTGTAGTTGGAGACACCGTCCGTTTACCGGAGTAAGAAAAGAAAAATTTCAGGACTTTTCGGGAAAATCGAAGTCCTGAAAAAAATTTCTTACATTTCCTATTGACCATATATGAATTATAGGGTATTATGGTAAATAGTTACAGGGAAGGAGAAAAAAGGCAATGGCGAAAATAGCACAATCTCTGACAGAATTAGTTGGTAATACACCAATACTGGAACTGAAAAATTACGAAGAAGCAAAGAATCTTCCGGCACACCTTTTAGCAAAGCTTGAGTATTTTAATCCATTGGGCAGCGTAAAAGACCGTGTGGCAGAAGCAATGATAGAACAGGGAATAAAAGACGGACTGATTAATGACAAGACCGTTATTATAGAACCGACCAGTGGTAATACCGGAATCGGGCTGGCATTTGTATGTGCGGCAAAGAAGCTGCATCTGATTTTAACCATGCCGGATACCATGAGTGTTGAGCGAAGAAAGATTGTAACCGCACTTGGTGCAGAAGTGGTATTGACTCAGGGACGGCTTGGCATGCGGGGAGCAATTGAAAAGGCTGCCCAGTTAAAAGAAGAATATGGAAATGCATTTATCCCACAGCAGTTTGAAAATCCGGCCAATCCAAGAATCCATGAACTTACTACTGCAGAGGAAATCTGGAGGGATACGGATGGTAAGATAGATATTTTTGTAGCTTCCGTAGGAACCGGTGGAACACTTACCGGAACAGCAAGAGGCTTAAAGGCAAAGAAAGCAGATATTAAGATTGTGGCAGTAGAACCTGCAACTTCCGCCGTTCTTTCTGGAAAAGAACCGGGACCACATAAGATACAGGGAATCGGTGCAGGATTTATTCCGAAGGTTATGGATTTATCACTGGTAGATGAGATTATTCCGGTAGATAATGATGTGGCATTTGATACCACAAGAGAAGTGGCAAAGACCGATGGACTCCTGATTGGAATCTCATCCGGTGCAGTCTTACATGCGGCAGAAGAGCTGGCAGGCAGACCGGAGAATAAAGATAAAAATATTGTTATCTTAATGCCGGACAGCGGAGAGCGGTATTTATCCACCTCCTTATTTGAATTATAAAATCAATTAAAAAAGAAAGGAAATGTTGGAAGACATGCAGAAGAGCAGAAAACAGCAGGGAAAGAAAACTACATATCGTTACCGCATCACTGCACTTTTGCTTGCAGCTATGATGGTACTGCTTAGTGGATGTGGCAGACAAAAGAGTGATGTCATTACCATAACCAATGTTTCCTATGACCCGACCAGAGAGTTTTATGAAGCATATAATAAAATGTTCATACAGCATTATGAAGCAGAAACCGGAAAAAAAGTGGAAGTCATCCAGTCCCATGGAGGTTCTGGCATGCAGGCACGTTCTGTGGTGGAAGGCTGTAATGCGGATGTGGTGACACTGGCACTGGCCCATGACATTTCGCTGATAGAAGATACCGGCTTGATAGAAGAGGGCTGGATGAATCAGTTCCCGGATGAATCCGCACCATATACTTCAACCATTGTCTTTCTGGTACGAAAGGGAAATGAGAAAAATATCAAAGACTGGGATGATTTGATTCAGCCCGGCGTTGAAGTAATCACACCGGACCCGAAGAGCAGCGGCGGTGCATGCTGGAACTTCCTGGCAGCATTAAGCTATGCGAAGGAAAAAGGTTACAGTGAAACAGAACAAAAGGAATTCTTAAAAGAGCTTTATGCTAATGTTTCCGTGATGGATTCCGGAGCAAGAGGCTCAACAACCACTTTTGTGGAAAATGGAAAGGGTGATGTGCTGATTGCATGGGAAAATGAAGCCATGACAGTACTTAAGAATTATCCGGGAGAATATGAATTGATTTCTCCAACGGTCAGCATCTTAGCACAGCCTAGTGTGGCAGTGGTAGATGATAATGTAGATTTCAATGGAACAAGAGATGTGGCAGAAGCATATTTATCTTATTTATATGAAGATGATGCACAGCGGCTTGCTGCAGAGAATGGTTATCGTCCTTCCAATCAGGAGATTTTAAAGGAATATGAAGATACCTTTGATCTAACGATGACGCTTTGGAGCATTGATGATTTTGGTGGCTGGGATCAGGCATACAAAGATTATTTTGATGATGATGCCTGGTTCGATGAGATATATAACTACTAGAAGAAGAGGCAAGTATGAAAAGACGATTCAGTAAAAATAAAAAAATCAGAGTCATACCGGGATTTCATTTAACACTTGGAATTACCGTTACAATGCTTTCACTGATTGTACTGATTCCACTGGCATCCGTAATGGTATATTCCTTGAAGTTATCTCCGTCAGAATTTTTCGGACTTCTGACCAAGTCAAATGTATTATATGCATTTGCCACCAGCATCGGATGTTCTTTCTTAGCGGCATGTATCAATGTGGTGTTTGGGGTGATACTAGCCTGGACGCTGACTCGGTATGATTTTCCGGGAAAACGGATTTTAGATGGATTTATTGAACTTCCATTTGCACTGCCTACTGCAGTTGCAGGTATTACGTTATCGAAGATGTATTCCGATACCGGAGTCATCGGAAAGCCGTTAGCAGCCCTTGGAATTAAAGTAGCATATACCCATGTGG
>JBNMJI010000214.1:0-3475 GCA_050873725.1 Roseburia sp. | reverse complement strand
GTATTTTCCAATACATATATTAATAATACTTATAAATAGAAAATATTAGACAAAAAAACTAATAAATTTCGCTCATTTTTCTATATGGGGCAAAAGGGGCACTTCGCCCAAATTCATTGACTTTCTAAAAGGCACTGTATTATAATTTTCCAGTAGTGTTTTTTATCACAACAAAAATTTGCGAAAGCATAAAATGGAGGACAAAAGCAGTATGCAGGAATTTAAACCATTTAAAGAAGGAAAAGTAAGAGAAGTATATGATAATGGAGAAAGCCTTATCATTGTTGCAACAGACAGAATTTCAGCGTTTGACCATATTTTAAAGAATAAGGTTACCAATAAGGGCGCAATTCTGACACAGATGTCCAGATTCTGGTTCGATTTTACAAAGGATATCGTGCCAAACCATATGCTTTCCGTTGATGTAAAAGATATGCCGGAATTTTTCCAGAATGAGAAATATGATGGCAACAGCATGATGTGCAAGAAACTGGAAATGATTCCAATCGAATGTATCGTTCGTGGATATATTACCGGAAGTGGCTGGGCAAGCTACAAAGAGAACGGAACCGTTTGCGGAATCAAATTACCGGAAGGTCTTGTAGAATCCGATAAATTACCGGAGCCGATTTATACACCAAGTACCAAAGCTGAGATTGGTGACCATGACGAGAATATTTCTTTTGAACAGAGTATTGACGTATTAGAGAAAGCATTCCCGGGCAAAGGCGCAGAGTATGCAGAGAAGATTAAAGAATATACCATCGCACTTTACAAGAAATGTGCAGAATACGCATTAAGCAAAGGAATCATCATTGCAGATACCAAGTTTGAATTTGGTCTTGATGAGAATGGAAATGTAGTTTTAGGTGATGAGATGCTGACACCGGACAGCTCCCGTTTCTGGCCATTAGAAGGATACAAACCGGGACAGGGACAGCCTTCTTATGACAAACAGTTTGTAAGAGACTGGTTAAAAGCAAATCCAGACAGCGATTATCTCCTTCCGGATGAAGTAATCGAGAAGACAATTGAGAAATACGAAGAAGCATTTGAATTACTGACCGGTAAGAAATTTGCTTAAAAATATAGTCAGGAGAACCCTATGAATAACAATGAATTAAAGGAAAGCCCATGGGACGGACTGCATGAAGAATGTGGCGTCTTCGGCATGTATGATTTTGACGGAAATGATGTGGCTTCCAGTCTTTATTATGGTTTGTTTGCATTACAGCACAGAGGACAGGAGAGCTGTGGTATTGCAGTAAGTGAGACAAACGGGCCGAAGGGAAAAGTTACTTCCTATAAAGAAATGGGACTGGTAAATGAAGTATTTACCGGAAAACAGTTAGAGACAATGAAAGGTGATATCGGAGTCGGTCATGTCCGTTATTCCACCGCAGGTTCCTCCACCCGTGAAAATGCACAGCCACTGGTATTAAATTATGTAAAAGGTACGCTGGCATTGGCACACAACGGAAACCTCATCAATGCGAAAGAGCTTCGCAAAGATCTGGAATACACCGGAGCAATTTTCCAGACCACCATTGACTCTGAGGTAATTGCTTACCACATCGCAAGAGAGCGTCTGAATTCCAAGACAGCAGAGGAAGCAGTACGCAGAGCCTGCCAGAAGTTAAAAGGAGCTTATGCACTGGTTGTAGCCAGCCCTCGTAAACTGATTGGCGCAAGGGATCCATATGGTTTCAAACCTCTTGTAATCGGAAAACGTGACAATGCTTATATCATTACTTCTGAGACCTGTGCTTTAGAGACTATTGATGCAGAATATGTCAGAGATGTACTGCCGGGAGAAGTAGTAACAATTTCACCGGAAGGCGGTATACAGTCTGATATGACCATGTGTCTTCCAAAAGAGCAGGAAGCACGTTGCATTTTCGAATACATATATTTTGCAAGACCAGACAGCCATATTGACGGAGTCAGCGTTTATGCATCCCGTATCCAGGCAGGACGTTTCCTTGCAATGGATTCACCGGTAGATGCCGATCTGGTAGTAGGTGTTCCGGAGTCCGGAAATGCGGCAGCCCAGGGTTATGCCCTGCAGTCCGGCATTCCATACGGAACTGCTTTTGTAAAAAATAGTTATGTAGGACGAACCTTCATCAAGCCAAAGCAGAGCAGCAGAGAATCCAGCGTAAGAGTAAAATTAAATGTACTGGCAGAATCAGTTCGTGGCAAGCGTGTCATTATGATTGACGATTCCATCGTCCGTGGAACCACATCTGACCGTATCGTAAACATGTTAAAAGAAGCCGGTGCTACAGAAGTGCATGTAAGAATCAGTTCCCCACCATTCTTATGGCCATGTTATTTTGGAACCGATATTCCGGAGAGGGAGCAGTTGATTGCCTATAACAGAACTATCGAAGATATCCGGAAGATAATCGGAGCAGATTCTTTGGGATACTTAAAGATAGAGCGTTTGGAGCAGTTGGTAGGAGGACTTCCAATCTGTAAAGGATGCTTTACCGGAAAATATCCGATGGAGCCGCCAAAAGAGGATATCCGTGGCGACTATGAGCGATAAAGCAGACTGACACAGCGGTCATCCGGTTGCCAGGCAGGATGTTCATGTTTGCATGAAACAGACTGCATCAGCAACTGGATGGTTCGGTGCACGAAGGTGTAACGGACAGCGAGGAAGCTAAGCTTCCGAACGGAGCACTGTGTAGTATAATAATCTATATTATTTAAGAAAAAGGAGCACACATATGAGTACCGATAGATATAACAGCCCATTATCAGAGCGTTATGCCAGCAAAGAAATGCAGTACATCTTTTCACCGGATATGAAATTCCGTACCTGGAGAAGACTCTGGATTGCATTGGCAGAGACAGAGAAAGAACTTGGACTTGATAATACACAGGAACAGATTGATGAATTAAAAGCGCACAAGGATGACATCAACTATGATGTGGCAAAGGCAAGAGAAAAAGAAGTCCGTCATGATGTTATGTCCCATGTATATGCTTATGGCGTGCAGTGTCCGAAAGCGAAAGGAATCATCCATTTAGGAGCAACTTCCTGTTATGTTGGAGATAATACCGATATCATCATTATGTCAGAGGCATTGAAACTGGTTCGCAAGAAATTAGTAAATGTCATTGCAGAACTGGCAAAATTTGCAGATAAATATAAGAATCAGCCGACACTGGCATTTACCCATTTTCAGCCGGCACAGCCAACCACCGTTGGAAAACGTGCAACACTGTGGTGTCAGGAATTCATTATGGATTTGGAAGACTTAGATTATGTATTAGGCAGCCTGAAACTTTTAGGCTCCAAAGGAACCACAGGAACACAGGCAAGTTTCCAGGAACTTTTTGATGGAGATCAGGAAACCATCGATAAGATTGATCCGATGATTGCACAGAAAATGGGCTTCAAGGAGTGCTACGCAGTATCCGGACAGACCTATTCCAGAAAAGTAGATACCAGAGTTGCTAATAT
>JBNMJI010000213.1:0-3514 GCA_050873725.1 Roseburia sp. | reverse complement strand
GATGTCAGGAAAGCTCTTTGATTTAATTTATTTAAGAGAACATGAAATCGAAAAGGAAGCAGTTCAGGTTGAAAATATAAGCAGTGAAGTACTCAAGGTAGTGACACCGTCCCTTGCGGCAAAGGAGCTTGTGTTAAAGGAAAATATCGAGCCGGCAGTACTGTACGGAAATAAAGAACTTCTGGTGACTGCACTGGTGAATTTACTGGACAATGCAAGAAAAGCATCCAAAGAACATGGTGTTATTGAATTTAGCGGAAAGAAAATACAGGAAGAGGAAAATCCATTTTATTATGAACTTTCTGTAAAAGACTATGGAATCGGCATGACAAAGGAAGAGGCAGAGCGGATTTGCGATGAATTCTATATGGCAGATAAATCCCGGGCGAGACAGGAAGGTGGAGCCGGAATCGGAATGTCATTAGTAGCACTGATATTAGAACATCATCAGGCAGAACTTTTTATAGAAAGTGAGCCAAAGAAGGGAACGAAGATGCGGATATGTTTCAGAAAAGAAGGACAGGAAAACGAAAAGGAAAGAAGATAAAAAGAAGTACATATTTGATTGCAGCAGGGACACTTCTTGTGGTGTTGACAGGAATTTTTCTGCCGGGAATTCTGATTGAAGGGCAGGAGCGTAAAATGGTAGGAGGAGTGCAGGCAGTTCCGGCACAGTATATAGCTTCCGATTCCCTGCTGGCAAAAGAAGCTTCGGAGAGCCTTAAGTTAAGTGACCGTATCCAGCTGATTACTGGGCAGTGGGAGAGTGAGACGCAGGAAGCTTATTCCTATGAGATGACTTTAGAGGATTATGAGGCAGCAGCACTGGCAAGAGACAGTATGGAAGCCATTTATCAGAAGGAGCAGTATCCTTCCAATATAGCTTCTTCTTATGCGAACTGGTATACCTGGGAGGCATTTCCAATGAAAGCGGTAGATACGACATTTCATACCTACAGTGCCTACTACTGGAAAATTGTTTTTACAAAATATGATGGCACAGAGACGCATACGGTATTTCTGTTAGAGGATGGTACGGTTTTACTGGCTGAGGCAGAAGGAGAAAATATCCGGGAGAGTTTGAAAAATACAGAAGAAGACCATTTATCAGATAAAATGAATGCAGAAGAAAAAGAACAAACAGTGGATAAAGAACTGGCAGGACAGCTTTCCTACACCGGACTGGATATGGATGGATTGTTGGTAAAATCAGATGAAATTCTGGAAGAAAAAGATGCCACCTACCGGTACTTTGAAATCTATGATAAAACAAGATTTATCTATGGAATCAGCACAATATCAGATAGCCAAATGAAACGTAACATGGTAAAATAAAAAAAGGAAAAAAGAAGGTAAGGGTATTTTTCAGGGGCGTAAATTGTCTCCTGTAGTTGTTATGAAAAGGATGATTGCAGATGAAACAGGAAGACTTCTGGATGGGGGATGTGGACTTTTTTGCAGGCATGATGAGTAAGGTAACAGATTTGTCAAAGAATCTGTATCTTTTAGTGACTGATTTGCAGAAAAATCTGACATTTGTACCGGAGAAAACAGCAGAATTTCTTGGAATGGAAGCCGGATACAGCCTGGATTTTTATCAGAAACTGGCGGCACATGTCCATCCATATGATATACCGGAATATGAAGGAACAATGGAAAAACGCCTTAGAAAAGAGGCTCTTTCAGAACCATTTTATATCCGTATGGGAAAAGATAGCCTGTATTATATGATGGGGTTTTCTATGGACGTGGTAAAAAAAGAGAACCGGGAATATCTTATTGCTGTATTAAAGAATGAAAATGCACTTCAGGAAATTGATGCGCTGACAGATTTGTATAGTCAGGTTAAGTTTAAAGAACATATCAAAGAGTATATTACTACCAGACGGAAGGTGGCAGTACTTGAAATTGAATTTGACCATATGAATGACATGAATATTTTATATGGTACCAATTACAGTGAGCAGATGCAGAGGGAAATCGGAATCCGGTTTATTTACATGATGGATGCAGACACGGCAGTATACCGGATGGACAGTTCAAATTTTGCCTTTATTTTAAGAGATGCAGACCGGGAAGAAGCGGAAGCCTTTATGGAAAAGATAAAGGAGACTTTAAGGGAAAATGCACATATAGATGGACATTTCTTTGAATTTAAAATCTACGCCAGCGGATTGATTTTAGATGATTACAAAGGAGATATTTCCACGGTTCAGAGTAAACTGGAATACACATTGGAGAAAGCAAGGGAACGTCGCAGCACCGGCATTTTATTCTTTAATGATCTGGTGCTTTCCTATGGCGGCATGGATCTGGATTTGATGAAAATCATTCATCAGTCTGTTTTAAATCATTGCGATGGATTCTATGTGGAATATCAGCCGATTGTAACCTCTCAGGATGGAAAGATAATGGGAGCAGAGGCACTGGTGCGCTGGAAGAAGGAGCCTTATGGAACCATTCCACCGGGACTTTTTATTGACTGGCTGGAAAATGACCCGTCCATGTATGATCTGGGAAATTTTGTACTGGAACAGGCTTTGTGGGACGGCAAACTATTCCTGCAGCAGAATCCGGACTTTTTTATTAATGTAAATGTATCTGCCAAACAGTTGGAGCGGCCGGATTTCTGCCGGGTTGTATTAGAACTTCTGGATAAGACAGAATTTCCGGTAAGACATCTCTGTCTTGAGATTACGGAGCGGTGCAGAAGTCTTCCGGTATCGGTAATCAATGAACGGATGGCAGTGTTAAGAGGCTATGGAATTAAATTTGCCATGGATGATTTTGGAACAGGAAGTGCATCCTCTGCCATGGCACTGGAGATGCTGATTGATGAGATTAAGATTGATATGAGCTTTATCCGGAAGATTCTCGTAAATAAGAAGAATAAAGCAATTGTCCAAAGCATGGTGGATTTTGCCAATGCGGCTAATATCAAGAGCTGTCTGGAGGGTGTGGAAAATAAGGCATTAGAGGACTATCTCCGGACTGTGGGAGCCACCTGGTTTCAGGGATATTATTATTCCAAGCCTATAGGAGCAGGTGAATTAGAGAAACTTCTATGCAGCAGAATGGAAAATAAGGCAGAATAAAAAATAGAACAAAATAGAAATAATAAAAATAATATGACCGGCAGTTCTGGGGTGATAAGACATACAGCCACAGAATTGCCGGTTTTTATGCCAGTACTGCAATATAAGATACAAAAAGTTTACATCTCCATGTTAAAGTAACATCAGAAACGAGGAAAATAGAAAAGTAAACAGAAAATAAAAGATGGAAAACGGAGGGGACAGCATGAAACATTCAATATTAAAAAAAATCATTCCGGCAGGCATGGCGCTGGTACTTCTTACCGGATGTGGTGAGAAAAAAGTAGATTATGATATGGAAACAGAACAGGAAGCCCAGGGGGTGGTTGGTACACTGGATGAATTCCGGGAAGCAGATAACTGGGATGACAGCTTTACGGTAACAACCTCTGACGGAGATGTGAAGGTAAGAATCAATG
>JBNMJI010000212.1:0-3531 GCA_050873725.1 Roseburia sp. | reverse complement strand
AAGCTATGGCGCAAAGGGCATTCGTGTAACGAATACCGAAGAAATGAATGCAGCCTTTGAAGAGGCGAAGAAGAATAAAAAGACTTCTACCGTAATAGAATTTATGATTGCAACAGAGGACATTGTACTTCCAATGGTGAAGAGCGGAACCGCAATGAGCCAGATGATTTTGAAATAGGAGGAACGTTGGTATGAAAAACAGATGGATTGCATTATATGTAGAAAACCAGGTTGGTGTACTGGCGAAGGTTTCCGGACTTTTTTCCGGAAAATCCTATAACCTCCAGAGTCTTACCGTAGGAACCACGGAAGACGAGAGCGTATCCCGTATGACAATCTGTGTAACCAGTGATGATATTACATTTGAGCAGATTAAGAAGCAGTTGAACAGTATGGTAGAGGTCATTAAGGTAATCGATTTAACCAATGTACCAATCCATATGAAAGAAATTCTTTTTGCAAAAGTGCTGCATTGCAGCGTGGAAGATAAAGCAGAGGTATTTCAGATTGCGACAACTTTTAAAGTAGATGTGGCAGATATCGGGGAAGACAGCGTATTATTAGAATGCAAGCTGACAGAACGCCGGAACAATGAACTGATAGCCCTTTTAAAACGCCGCTTCAAGACCATTGAAGTAGTGCGTGGTGGTGCAGTAGCCATTGAATCAATCAGCACATCCTGCCGGTAGTTGAGGGTGTCAGCAATACGGATATAGCTATAGAACCTGCCACTGGCAGATTCTTACGGATGTCTGGCAATAAAAATGCGTAACAGATTTTATTTGGTCTGTTACGCATTTTTTTACTTTACAGGAAATAGCTTTCCTGTAAAGTAAAAAACGCTCCGCGAGGATGCGCACTGCGGCGTATAAGGTAGATGTCGCAAGCGACCGCCGCAGGCGCGAGAATGTGCCAAGGCACATTCTTTGTTCTATGAGAAGTCCGTAATGGGAATTTCTCATAGTTTTATAATCGTTTTTTCAACAGTGCAATAAATTTCTCAAACTGCAATGGTGTTCCCTGAATTTCCTGTACCTTGAGGCGGTTCTTTTCGTTGAAGCCTACGAGAATATCGTGATTTGCTTCTGCTAAGTAGTCGATGATACCGTCGATATCGGATTTTAAGTTCTTCGGACACTGGATGTATAAGTGCTTTTTCGCAGAGATACACAGTGTATAGGAAATACTGAAATGGTACCAGAAGAACTTGTGCAGGGTGGAATGTTTATAAAGCCAGATGATTTCCTGAATCGGAACAAAGGCAATTCCATCCGTAGAGATTTCAATAAAGAAATGCTCGGTAATAAACATATCTTCCGTAGCCAGCTGTGGCAGTGTCGCCAGTTCTTCTTCTGCCTGCATAAGCAGTGCCTTCGGAGAACCGAACCGGGCAAGCTGCTGACAAGGCGGTGACAGCCATGGAAAATGAATGTATACAAGATAACATACGATACTGAAAATGGCATAAAGTCCGCTGCATGCAAAAAGCAGAATCAGGAAAATACTGAATCCATAACGGAAGCCCGGCTCACTGATATAATAGGAGGAGCTTTCTCCATAAATACCACTGTCTGTCCAGTCTAAATCTGCTGCAATTTTAGAAAGCAGAGTATGGTAGGATCTGGTAGAAGCCTGGATTTTGGCATGAACGGTTACTTTATCAATATTCGGAAGTCCCTCTTCACTGGTTTTCGGAGAGAGCAGTACAATATTACAGCGTCCATCCTGAATCGTATAGTAGTAATATCCCCGGGTCTGTCCAAAGACTTCCTGCGTATATCCGGTAAATTTTAAATCCGTCAGAGTAATACTGACATACCGGTCATTTTCTTTATATAATTTATCAAGAGAAGTCTTCTCATTAATAACCTTTGGACTTAAAATGGTGCCAATTGGAAAAATAATCCAGAGGACAATCAGCAGTATCATATATAGAATCGGCGAAAAAAGCTTGTGCCGGTAAAGACTTTTGATGTGGTTGGATATATAGTGGTCTAATTGGTTTGTCATAATTCCTCCCAGTAGTGTTATGATTTTAAGTATAAAGTTTTAGGGAAAAATAATCAAGCCTTAGGGTGCGACTACTTGCTTTTATCAGGGAAAATTGTTAGTATTACAGAAGAATAGGACAGAAAGAGTGGTTGTGTGGAAGCATATACAGAATTTGCAACAGTTTATGATACATTTATGGACAATGTCCCTTACGAAGCATGGAAAAAATATCTGGTGGACATATTAAAAACAGAAGGAATAAATGACGGTCTGCTGTTGGAACTTGGCTGCGGAACCGGAAAGATGACGAGGCTTTTAGCAGCAGAAGGTTATGATATGATTGGCGTGGACAATTCCGAGGAAATGCTCTCGGTAGCCAGAGAATATGCCATGGAAAATACAGAGATATTGTATCTTTTGCAGGATATGCGGGAGTTTGAACTGTATGGAACCGTCCGGGCAGTAGTAAGCGTCTGCGATTCCATGAATTATATCATGTCAGAAGAGGATTTAAGAGAAGTCTTTTCGCTGGTCAATAATTATCTTGACCCGGGTGGAATCTTTATTTTTGATATGAATACCAGATATAAATACGAGGAACTCTTAGGAGACAACAGCTTCTGTGAGACCAGAGAGGACAGCAGTTTTATCTGGGAAAATTATTATGATGCAGAGGAACAGGTCAATCAGTATGATTTAACATTATTTATCAAAGAAGAGGACGATTTGTTCCGAAGATATGAAGAAACGCATTTTCAGCGGGCATATGAGATAGAATCTGTACGAAAATTAATTGAAGAAGCCGGTATGAAATGGGAAGGTGTCTTTGACGTAGAGACGGGAAAAGAACCAACGGCAGACAGCGAACGGATTTATATTATCGCAAGAGAACAGGGAAAATAAGAAGAAAGAGGAAGAAGAAATGTCATATTATATGGTAAGAGCAACAGCGGCAGATGAACAGATTCGTGCATTTGCGATTTCATCAAAAGAGATGACGGAGGAAGCAAGAGTCCGGCATAACAGCAGCCCGATTGTAACAGCGGCTCTGGGGCGTACCATGAGTGCAGCCGCAATGATGGGCAGCATGATGAAGGGAGAAAAAGACCTTCTGACCCTGCAGATTCAGGGTGATGGTCCGATGCACGGACTGACGGTAACTGCCAATGCCAATGGAGGTGTAAAAGGTTATCCGGGCGTGGCAGATGTGATATTGCCACCAAATGCAGCCGGAAAATTAAATGTAGGCGGAGCCATTGGAAATGGTGTTTTAAGTGTCATAAAGGACATGGGATTAAAAGATCCGTATGTGGGACAGACAGAACTTCAGACCGGTGAAATTGCAGAGGATTTAACCTATTATTTTGCAGTATCTGAGCAGGTACCGTCTTCCGTAGGCTTGGGAGTTCTCATGAATAAGGACAATACGGTGCGTCAGGCAGGAGGATTTATCATCCAGCTGATGCCGTTTACAGAGGATGCAGTCATTGATGCCTTAGAGCAGAAAATCGCACAGATAGCATCCGTAACAGAAATGTT
>JBNMJI010000211.1:0-3536 GCA_050873725.1 Roseburia sp. | reverse complement strand
GGTCATTCTTTTTTCTTCGTGGGCAAGGGAAAATTTATCCTGATAGGGATATTCCGTCAGCAGATAAATATCCGCATCCGCATTGCAATATTCGCAGGCATACTGTTCTCCGCTGTCATTGGTTAAACCAATTCTGCCACTTACCAGAATATCTCCTGCCTTTACTGCATCGCCGTCCTTTACAAGTGGGGTACCATTTCTTGTAATAATGGATTCCACTGTCGCATCCTCTTCTGCTATCAGGTCTGAAGCTTCATAAGGCAATTCTTCCATTGCTTCCTGCTGTACCAGATTTTCCTTGATTAATACCGTCATTTTCGTTCCATAAATCTGTACAGACGCCCAGATTATTTCCGGAAACTGCGCCCGCAGGTCACGTTCTAACTGTTCACAGTCAATCGTGCGAATCCTGTCTCCGTAACCGCAATCCTTTTCCGCAAGATATGTTAAAACTGTTTCTGTTGTAACAGATGAGTTACCATCCACCTCCACATTCCAGAGAAATCTGGATAGAAACCATACCAGACAGACCGCAAGAACTACTCCTATCAGGAAACATTTTCGTTTCCGGTAACGGTTCATCCAGAATGGAAATCCTATTTTGCGCAGAATCCGAATCCGGCATCCGGTCTTGCTTACTAACGGACGGATACGCCGAAATGCACGAACACTGATAAAAAAACGATAAACATCCTCCTCTTTTCGAAGATTCCAGATTAAAATATTATGATTGCCGCACAGATTTAAAAATCGCTCCGGTGCATAACCGCTTAAGACTACCTCAAGGTAACCGCCTAAATATTTAAGCAGGGAAAGTGTCGTCATAGAAAACCTCTATTCATACTCAATACTTTGGATGATTCCTGTTATTTTCATCTCTTCATTCGTATAATAGGAAATGTTGAGATTTTTCCCATGGACAAGAATCCGGCAGCTTTTCGCCTGAATCCTGATATATTCTTTCTCGTATTCTAAGATTCCCTTATAATTTTCCAACAGCAGTTCCCGGTTTCCCATAACAGTTACAATTGCCGCCCGGTAGACTAAGTCTTTTGGCAGCTCTAAGGACTCCACCATATGATTTTTAAAATCTTTTTTTGACTCTTTTTTATTGATTTTCCTCATATATAACTATATGAGTTTTTTTCTTTTCTATGCGGTAATATATTTTAAAACCGTTTCCGGCACATCCAGCGGCTCTTTGCTTAAAAGAAAAGCATTTTGAACCAGCTCCTTTGCATGGCTGCATTTTGCTGCATCATTGCCATATAATTCAGCCAGACATTCACCCTTTTCTACTCTGTCTCCCACTTTTTTCTTAAGACGGATTCCTGCGGTTAAATCAATCGGACTCTCCTTGGTCTCTCTGCCGCCGCCAAGACTCATGCAGGCAGTTCCAATCGCCATGGCATTTAATGATTTCACATATCCATCTTCCGGTGCAGTAATCGTCTCTGTAATTACCGCTTTTTTCAATAATTCCGGATGATAAACCTGTTCTTTTCTGCCGCCCTGTGCCTCTACAAAATCTGCAAATTTATCCAGTGCTTTCCCATTTGCAATAACTTCTTCCATCATTGCTTTTGCTTCTTCTTCAGCTTCTGCCACACCGGCAGCCTTCAGCATCAGATACCCTAATGCATAGACAACATCCATTAAATCCTTTGGTCCTTTTCCGTTCAATGCTTCAATGGCTTCCTGCACTTCCACAATATTGCCGACTGTATTGCCAAGAGGCTGTGACATATCTGTAATGACCGCATAAGTTTTCTTTCCGGCACCATTTCCGATGGCCACCATAATCCGGGCAAGCTCTTCGGCTTTCTCCAAGGTCTGCATAAATGCACCATTTCCTGTCTTAACATCAAGGACAATGGCATCCGAACCACTGGCTAATTTCTTACTCATGATACTGCTGGCAATTAAGGACTTTTCTGCCACCGTTGCCGTCACATCACGGAGTGCATACAGTTTCTTATCTGCCGGTGCAAGATTTGCAGTCTGCCCTGCAATTGCAACGCCAACCTCTGATACCTGTTTCAAAAAAGCTTCTTCTGATATGGAAGTGCTGAATCCGTCAAAGCATTCTAATTTATCGATGGTTCCGCCGGTATGCCCCAATCCTCTTCCGGACATTTTTGCTACCGGAACACCCAGCGCAGCAATTATCGGTGTCAGAATCAGGGAAGTCTTATCTCCTACACCACCGGTGCTGTGTTTATCCACTTTTACGCCTTTAATACCGGATAAGTCAAGCACATCACCGCTATCCCGCATAGCAAGTGTTAATGCCAGTGTCTCTTCGTGATTCATTCCCTGAAAACAGATTGCCATCAGCATGGCTGACATCTGATAATCCGGAATTTCACCGCTTGTAAATGCATTTATCATCCACTGGATTTCTTCTCTGCTTAAAGTGTCTCCTTCTTTTTTCTTTAAAATGAGGTCGTACATCCTCATAAAATCCCCTCCTTTGTTCCGTTTCTCCTATTTATGATACGGCTCATGATTGATGATACGATAGCTTCGGTATAACTGTTCCAATAAAATGACACGCATCAGCTGGTGCGGAAATGTCATTTTTGAAAAACTTATCTTTTCATCTGCCCGCTTTAATACTTCGTCTGCTATTCCAAGGGAGCCTCCGATTACAAGGACGATGTGGCTGTTGCCCTTTACCATCAAGTCACTGACTTTTTCCGATAAAGCAACAGAATCCAGCATTTTTCCCTCAATTGCAAGGGCAATGACATAGCAGTTCTTTCCCTCTAAATATTTTAAAAGACGTTCCCCCTCTTTACGGCGAATCTGCTGTTCCTCTGCTTCGGATGCTCCATCCGGTGTCTTCTCATCTGCCACTTCCACAATTTCAAGCTTGCAGTATCTGCTCAGCCTTTTTTCATACTCTGCAATGGCATCCCTGAAATATTTTTCTTTGATTTTTCCAACGCATAATATTGTTATCTTCATACTTGCAGTATACCTTATTTCAGAAATACAAACAAGGTTATTGTATCGTCGGAAGAAATCACTTATAATAGTACTATCATAACGAAAGGTCAGGTACATAACATGGTATACAAGGAGAAAGATGCCCAGCTGGAAGATAACCGTTCTACCGCTTATACATTCCTTGGCGTTGGAATTGCCGGTCTGATTTTTGTCATTCTGTTTGCTCTGGACATCATCAAATTACCAATGGCTGATTATATGCGTGTTATTATGATTGTTGTAATGTCTGTTCTGTTTGTTATTTTTCTTGGAATCGGAATTACACATTTCCGTAAAATCAACCAGATGTCTGCAGATGCAGATATGGAAAGTAAACGCACCAGCGAAATTATGCAGTGGTTCTCTTCAAACTATACAGCAGAAGAAATCGACCGTGCCAGTGGTGCTGACAGCGAGCCTTCTATGGAACAGCGTTATTTTATCCGTTCCGAAAAAATTGCTGCACTTCTTCATGCTAAATTTTCCGGTCTGCCGGAAGACTATGAAGAACATATCTTAGAAAAGATTTATGCCACTTACTATTC
>JBNMJI010000210.1:0-3553 GCA_050873725.1 Roseburia sp. | reverse complement strand
TGCCTTATCTTCGCAGTGATGAAGAATTTTTCATCCGGTTTGGTGTTGTAATGTTATTAGACCATTTCATTACGGAAGATTATATCGACTGTGTATTAGAAGAGATGGATAAGATTCATCAGGATGCCTATTATGTGAAAATGGCAGTGGCATGGAATTTGTCCGTGTGCTTTGTAAAATTCCGGGATAAGACACTTTCCTATCTCAAAGAAAATCATCTGGACGACTGGACTTATAATAAGACGATACAGAAAATCAGAGAGTCCTATCGAGTGACAAAAGAAGACAAAGAAATGCTTTTAAAAATGAAGCGGAAAGCAGAAAAATAGACTTTTCAACCAATATTAAGGAAAATATAATTGATTCGAAGCCGGGAAACCACTATAATGTTTATAGTGGTTTTTCTTACTTTACAGGGAATTGCTTTCCTGTAAAGTAAAAAACGCTCCGCGAGGATGCGCACTGCGGCGTATAAGGTAGATGTCGCAAGCGACCACCACAGGCGCGAGAATGTGCCAAGGCACATTCTTTGTTCTGCAGAAAAATACAAGAATATAAGAAAGTTGGTGATACTGTGGTTGAATTGGACGCATACCGATACAAATTAGGAACCTATAAGGCTCCACTACAGGAAGTGAGGGATTCACTTTGACTTAGCAGATAAGTCAAAGAAAATCGAAGAACTGGAACGGGAGATGGAAGCACCGGATTTCTGGAATGATGCAGAAGTGTCCCAGCAGAAGATGAAAGAGTTAAAAAGCTATAAGGATGACGTGGCAGTCTGTGCACAGTTGGAAGAAAAGTTATCCGACATTGAGACACTGATTACAATGGGGGATGAAGAGAATGATGCTTCCCTGATTCCGGAAATTGAAGAAGAGATAAAGGAATACGAAGAAGCATTTGAAAAGATTCGAATCAAGACCCTGTTATCCGGAGAATATGATAAAGACAATGCGATTGTATCCCTGCATGCAGGAGCCGGTGGAACAGAGTCCTGTGACTGGGCATCCATGTTATACCGGATGTATACAAGATGGGCATCCGATAAAGGATTTGCTATTGAAGTATTGGATTCCTTAGATGGTGATGAAGCCGGAATCAAATCCATTACATTCCAGGTAAATGGAGAAAATGCCTACGGTTATCTGAAATCAGAAAAAGGGGTACACCGTCTGGTGCGGATTTCGCCGTTCAATGCGGCAGGAAAGCGGCAGACTTCCTTTGTATCCTGTGATGTAATGCCGGATATTGAAGAAGACATTGATATTGAAGTAAGGGATGAAGATATCCGAATTGATACCTATCGTTCCAGTGGAGCTGGTGGACAGCATATCAATAAGACATCTTCGGCAATCAGAATTACCCATTTTCCAACGGGAATTGTAGTAACCTGTCAGAATGAGCGTTCCCAGCACATGAATAAAGACAAGGCAATGCAGATGTTGAAATCCAAGCTGTATTTGTTAAAACAGCAGGAAAATGCAGACAAAGCAGCAGATATCCGTGGTGAAGTCACAGAAATTGGCTGGGGAAATCAGATACGTTCCTATGTATTGCAGCCGTATACCATGGTAAAGGATACCAGAACTGGCGTAGAGACAGGAAATGTCGATGCAGTATTAGATGGAGATATTGATATTTTCATTAACGGATATTTAAAGTGGCTGTCACTGGGCTGCCCGGAGAAGATGGGAGAGTAAGATGGAAAAAGTAATCATACCACTGGTCATTATTCTTGTTATTGTGGGAGTGATAGCAGGCGTGGTTTTCTATGTGAAAAAGAAAGTAAGAAAATTTTCACAGGACCTCTTTGGAACAGACTCCTTAGTGGAAGGCTGGAAAAAACAGGAAGAGGAACTGTCTACGATACCATGTTCCGTATCCGGAATGACAAGATTATTAGAGCCACAGATACAGCGGGATTTCCCGGAATTTAACTGGGTACAGTTTAAAAATAAGGCAGAAGATGCCCTGAAATTGTCATTGATGGCAATTTCCGCACATAGTATAGGAAGGGCAGAGAGTCTTTCGGAAGCCCTGAAGGAAGAAGTGGCGGCAAGAATTGAGCAGAATCAGACAGCGGGTGTAAATGAGGTATATGAACGTATCCGTGTTCACCAGACTGAAATTGCCAAATATGAAAAACAAAAGGGAAAATGCATTATTACACTGCAGAGCGCAGTAGAGCATATTCACTATAAAGAAAAAGACGGAAAGCTGATTTCCGGAAAGAAAGATTTATTAGAACAGACCAAGTACAACATGGAACTGATGTATATCCAGGATGAGAGCAAAGTCAGTGCCGATAAAGGGGTAGGACTTACCTGCCCACACTGTGGTGCTCCGGTTACATCTCTTGGAGCAAAATTCTGTGAGTTCTGTGGCAGTGAAGTAATACCAATCAATATGCAGGTTTGGTCTCTGCAGCATTTTTACGAAGTTACATACCAAAAGGTGTAATGAAAATATATAACATAAGAAAACAGGAGGTTTGTTATGGGTTTAATTAAAGCAGTAGCACAGGCAGTTGGAGGAAGTTTTGCGGATCAGTGGTTAGAGGTAATCGAGCCGGATGATATGGGAGATCAGACCGTCTTTACCAGAGGTGTATTGATTCGTCGTGGACAGAATACAAAGGGAACTGACGATACCGTATCCAATGGTTCCATCATTCATGTATATGATAATCAGTTTATGATGTTAGTAGACGGAGGGAAAATCGTAGACTATACTGCAGAGCCGGGATATTACAAAGTAGATAATTCTTCTTTACCATCCCTGTTTAACGGACAGTTAAAGGATACTTTAAAAGATTCCTTCGCACGTATTAAATTTGGTGGTCAGACACCGGATAAACAGAAGGTATTTTTCGTAAACCTTCAGGAAATCAAGGGAATCAAATTCGGAACCAGAAATCCGATTAACTATTTTGATAATTTCTACAATGCAGAATTGTTCCTGCGTGCACACGGAACTTATTCTATTAAGATTGTAGACCCGATTCGTTTCTATGCAGAAGCAATTCCAAGAAACAAAGACAGAGTAGAAATCACAGATATCAATGAGCAGTATATCTCAGAGTTCTTGGAAGCATTACAGACATCCATCAACCAGTTGTCTGCAGATGGTGTCCGCATTTCTTATGTATCATCCAAGGGACGCGAGCTGAGCAAATACATGTCAGAGACTCTGGATGAAGAATGGAACCAGATGCGTGGTATGGAGATTCAGGCAGTAGGTATTGCAAGTATCTCTTACGACGAAGAGTCCACCAACCTTATCAACCTTCGTAACAGAGGTGCAATGATGGGTAGTGACCCGAATGTAATGCGCGGTATCGCTGTTGGAAATATTACCGAAGGTATCCGTGATGCAGGTTCTAATGCAGCAGGTGCAATGACCGGCTTCATGGGTGTTGGAATGGGAATGAATGCTTTCAATAGCAGCATGGACAGCTTAAATCAGATGACTGCAGGCATGCAGCAGAACCAGCAGCAGATGAATAACGGAGCACAGATGGCAGGCACAGCAGCAGGTGTGCAGCAGGCAG
>JBNMJI010000209.1:0-3573 GCA_050873725.1 Roseburia sp. | reverse complement strand
TTGACACTAGGACAATTATATCATGGGCTTAACTAAGCCTATTGAACAATATTTATGTAGTAACTTATTAAACCTAGATACATATATTTTGTATCTAAAAGATATTATACGAGGAGTGAAGAGCATGAATGAAGTATATGAAAAGCTTTTAAAATGTTATGCGTGTTTTGAAGAAAAGATTGATTTTAAACCACAGGTGGCATTGATTTTAGGCTCCGGATTAGGAGATTATGCTGACACGAATATGAAGGTGGAAGCAGTGCTTGACTATCATGATATCGAAGGATTTCCGGTATCAACGGTACCGGGACACAAGGGACGATTCGTATTTGGTTATGTGGGGGATGTGCCGGTAGTATGTATGCAGGGGCGTGTGCATTATTATGAAGGTTATTCCATGCAGGATGTCGTGCTGCCAACAAGATTAATGAAAATGATGGGAGCAAAGGTGCTTTTTCTTACCAATGCTGCGGGGGGAATACAGCAGGGAATGAAAGCCGGAGATCTGATGATGATTACCGGACAGATAGGATGCTTTGTACCATCTCCTTTAATTGGAGCCAATATTGAGGAACTGGGGGAACGGTTCCCGGATATGAGCCATATCTATGATGAGGATTTGCAGAAAATAATCCGCAAAGCTGCCATTGAAGCAGATATTCCGCTTCGGGAAGGCACTTATCTGCAGTTATCAGGACCGAATTTTGAGACACCACAGGAAATTTCCATGTGCCGCGTACTGGGGGCAGATGCGGTAGGCATGAGCACAGCCTGTGAAGCCATTGCAGCAAATCATATGGGAATGAAAATCTGCGGTATTTCCTGTATTTCAAATCTTGCGGCAGGAATTTCGCCATTTTCCCTGACGCACCGGGAAGTTCAGGAGACAGCAGACCGTGTTGCACCATTGTTTAAAAAGCTGGTGACGGATTCCATTACCGGAATGAAAACACTTATATAAGAGGCAGATATCTATCAGGAGAAGGTAGAAGATAAGGAGGGGGCAGCGCATGAATATACGCTTTTACAATGCCAGAATCTTAGTGCCGGCAGAGGGACATACTTTTCAGGTGATAACCGGCGAATTGTGGGTAAAGAAAAATGAGATTATCTATATCGGGGATGGTCTTGATACGGAACGTGTTTTTGAAAAAGAACCGGCAGGAATGATTCTTTGGGACAGGGAAATTGACGCAGAGAAAAATTTACTGCTGCCGGGATTTAAAAATGCCCATACCCATACTGCAATGACATTTTTACGTTCCTATGCGGATGACCTGCCATTACAGGACTGGCTGACTAAGCAGGTATTTCCGAAAGAGGCACTGCTTACGGCGGATGATGTTTACTGGCTCAGTATTCTTGGCATCATGGAATATCTGACCAGCGGCATTACTTCAAATTTTGATATGTATTTCTTCCCGGAGACAATTGCAAAGGCTTCCATAGACTGTGGATTCCGGACGGTGCAGGTCAGCAGCTTCAATGATTTTACAAGCTCTATAGAAGAGATGGAAGAGACCTATCATAAGGTCAATGAAATGAGTGAGCTGACCAGCTATGTGCCGGGATTTCATGCAGAATATACGACCTCAAAAGAGCATTTAAAACAGGTGGCAGCATTATCCGGAAAGCTTCATGCGCCGGTATATTTCCATAATTCCGAGACTGCACTTGAAGTAGCACAGTGTAAGGAGCGTTATGGACTGACACCGACCCAGCTGATGGAAGAGCTTGGAATGTGTGTATATGGTGGCGGTGGTTATCACTGTGTATATTTTGATGATAAGGATTTTGAAATCTTTCAGCAGGGAAATCTTACGGCAGTAACGAATCCGGCATCAAATCTGAAGCTTGCAAGCGGAATCGCACCGATTGAGCGTTTTATAAAAGAAGGAATTAATCTTGCCATAGGAACAGACGGACCGGCAAGCAATAACTGCCTTGATATGTTCCGTGAGATGTTTTTAACTACCGGACTGGCAAAGGTCAGAGAAAAGGATGCAGCCTGTGTCGGAGCAGAAGAAGTACTTTATATGGCTACGGCAGGTGGAGCGGCTGCTATGGGACTGCATGACTGTGACTGTCTGGCAGAGGGAAAGAAAGCAGATTTCATCATGCTTGATTTAAAACAGCCGAATATGCAGCCGGAAAATAATCTTGTTAAGAATATTGTATACAGTGGCAGCAAGCAGAATGTAAAGCTTACCATGGTAAATGGACAAATCCTTTATGAAGATAAGACCTTTAAAATCGGATTTGAGCCGGAAGAAATATACCGGAAGGCAAATGAAATTATTGGCAGAATGAAATGAGAGGAACGATATGAAAGTAACATTTGTACATCATAGCTGTTTTGTGGTGGAAATTGAAGATGTGGTTTTGGTATTTGATTATTTTGAAGGAAACCGTGTAACCGGTTATACCTTTACCGGAGTGCTTCCGGTATTTGACAAAGATAAATCCATTTATTTCTTTGCAAGCCACAAGCATCAGGACCACTTTGACATGAACATTTTAAAACTGGCAGAGGATTATGAAGATATTCATTTTATTTTGTCAAAGGATACAAAAATGAGTCCGAATTTTATGAAAAAACACGGGATTCCGGAGCGGGCAAAGAAATGTATCGAATATGTCATTCCGGATAAGAAATATGAAATCGGAAAAGTGAAGGTAAAAACCCTTCGTTCCACGGATGCCGGTGTGGCATTTCTGGTAAAGACCTGTGGCAAGACGATTTATCACGCAGGAGACCTTCATAACTGGAAGATGGAGCATGTGGGAGAGCTTATTAATGGCAAGATGGAGCGGGACTACAGACACCAGATACGCAAGTTGGAAGGAGAGCATATCAATGTGGCATTTGTGGTATTAGACCCGAGACTGGGCGAATATACCGACCGTGGTTTTGCTTATTTTATGAAGAATGTGGAAGCCGATTATGTATTCCCGATGCATATGTGGCAGGATTATTCTGCCATTGAAAAATACAAGCAAAAATGTGATAATCATTTGTATACGGACCGCATTATGGATATCGAAAAAGAAAATCAGGTATTTGATATGGACAATCTCAAATGAAATTCTTGAATTATGCCATTAATTGGTCTATACTTAATACGTTTCCTGCTTAGGGGAAGGAAACACTTTCGTTACGCGGGAAATCTGTCAAAAGCGGTTCCCGTAGTTAAAAACAGGAGGAAGAATGTATGGATAATTTTCTCGCATTTGGAGGCAGTTTTTTACAGTATGTAGTTATTTTTGTGATTCTGGTTGCAATTGCAGTTCTCGGTGTGTTCACAGGTATTGCACTGCGGAAACGGAAAGATGCAAAGGAACTGGCATTACATGAAGATAAAAAGGAAGAAAAATAGTTTTTTGGAGGAATTATTGTGAAGAAATACGGAGTAAATGACTTAAGAAGAATGTATCTTGAATTCTTTGAGAGCAAAGGACATCTGGCAATGAAGAGCTTTTCTTTAGTACCACATAATGATAACAGTCTTCTGCTTATCAATGCTGGTATGGCTCCATTAAAGCCATATTTTACAGGACAGGAGATTCCGCCGA
>JBNMJI010000208.1:0-3575 GCA_050873725.1 Roseburia sp. | reverse complement strand
CTTTGGACAATTAAGTAATCTACAGGCAGAAAGAAAAGTACCGGAATACGGAACATTGGAATTGAATCAATTTGTACTTGATGGTAGCAGGCAGATTGTGGAATCCAATCCGGAGAACGTAGCTTTTTGGAGTGCCGATATGTCCGGGGCAGATTGCAGCTTTGCAACTGCTCCGACACTTACCGTTGTTTTTGAAAAGGCACATTCATCATCCGGTCTGACATTGTATTTTGGAATGGATTATCCGGAAGAGGTCGAGATTGAGTGGTATACAGTGGGTGGAACAAAGTTATTAAGTGAAGTGTTTTACCCGGATGCACTTGTCTTTACCTGCAATTGTCCGGTACAGAATTATGGCAAGGTCATTATTAAAATAACTAAGACAAGGTATCCACAGTGTTATGCAAGGTTGCAGTACATTCTATATGGACTATACATAGCATGGCAGGATGACTTAATCCAGTCTGGGAAAGTTACAGAGGAAGTGGATTTTACATCGGCATCCTTATCCATTAATGAAGCAGAGTTAGAGATTGTGGATGTCAACAATGATTTTGATGTTGGCAATGAAAATGGAGCATGGAAATCGGTGCAGAAAACACAACAGGTTACATTAACAGAAATAAAGGACGGTAAAGAAATTCCAGCAGGTACATTCCATATTGATGATTTTTCTTTTAAAAAGAATATCGTGAATTTTAAGATGATTGATAAAATCGGCTTGATGGATAAGTATACCTATTACGATGGTGAAATTTACAAGTCCAGAAAAGCCGGCATCATATTGGAGAGTATATTTGCCAGTGCCGGAATAACAAAGTATTCCATTGAGGAAGAAGTATATAACACCCTTTTAGATGGATATTTGGAGATACAGACCTGCAGAGAAGCTTTGCAGATGGTTTGTTTTGCCTGTGGTGCCTTGGCAAGTGACAGCAGGAGTGATTCGGTAAAGGTTTATAAGCCGGATAGATATGTAAAGTATACCGTGGGACCAGACCGGAAGTTCAATGGAAATACATCCGTTTCATTGGATGGCTATGTTTCCGGTGTTTCAATAGAAAGAAGTGTTTATACATTAGAAGATAAGGATAGTGAGATTTACAATGACTATCTTCCGAAAGGATTAAATAGAATCACCTTTTCAGAACCGTATCAGATTGCGTCCATTACAGTAACCGGTGGAACTGCGAAGACTGTGAGAACGAATTATATTGAAGTTCAAATGAGCAAAGCAGGTACATGCATCATAACTGGAAAGAAATACGCTGATGCTAAAGTGGCATATCAAGAAAATGTGACTCACTTGGAAGCTGGGGAATCAGAATCTGTGAAATCATTTGGCACAATAACTTTGTATAACCTTAAGAATCTTCCAGATATTGCAAATCGGTTATTAAGTTACTATTCCCTGCGAAGAAAGATTGATATGAAGTTTCTTTTAGATTTGGAAGAGGTTGGAAACTGTATAAATGTAACAGATACATTCGGAAATACTTCTACTACACTAATTGAAAGTCAGACGATTGATTTGACTGGTGGCTTTATATCAACTGCAAGTTGCCGTGGATATTCTGTTGTGGTTACAGAAAATTATTACGCAGGTACAGAACTTTATGCCGGAGGGGGTGGAATCATCTAATGAAATTGAATTTGCTTAATCCATATCAGATTATTAAATCTTTGCAGGAAGAAAATGAGCAGGTAAAAGCAGAGAATGAGCAGCTAAAGAAAGAGATAGCTGACTTAAAGGAAAAAGAGGTGACTGAGTATGCTGCTTTGGATAGAAGCCGTGACAGACCGGTCACAGAATGATGTTTACCGGGTTCTGGAATTACTGGAAAAGGGATGGAAGAATTTCACTGATTCAGAAAAAAGTGAATGGTCTTCTGGTATGAAAGGTGCTTTGAATACTTCAGATTTAACACGGATCCAGAATAACATTCAGTTATTGTCTGATGTGCTGGAACTGAATCTTACAGTAAGTGATGTTCCAGAGATTCCTACAGTTTCCTTGTTTGATGAAATCAGAGAGAATACTGGAAAAATCAGAAGTGCTTACTGCATTCATTCCACCACACCAACAGTTCCGGAAGAGCCGGTAAATACTTTTGAAAAATGGAATGACATCGAAAAGATTTTAAGTGATGTTTATGAAATCCTGCTGAATAACTTCCATTATTATTGTGGAACAGAGATTTATGCAGGCGAATCCAGTGGATTACTTTTATAGGAGGTAGATTATGGCTTTTAATAAGAAAATATGGAAAGACCGGGTAGCGGAATTTATCAACCGCCGGTTATTAACAAAAGAGGACGGAAGCACAGAGTTGGTTACTGGGGCACGAAGTGAGGGGACAATTTCGGTTGAGGGTGATGCCTTTAATGCGGAAACTATGAATGATTTGGAAGATAGAGTTGAAGCTGCATTTAATGAACTAAACACAAATATGGTGCAGAAAAATAGCTTTATTGCAGTGGCGGGACTATTAAAAGACACGGCAGCTTCTGACATGTTTGACTTAGGAACAGTTTTTAAATCAGCACCATATCTTATTGCAGCACAAATCCAGCTTGAGTCTGGTGTGTGGACTGATATGAGAAGCATTTCTGATTTTAAAATGATAAATAACAATACAAAGCAGGTGCGTGTTGAAAAAACAAATGCTTCTGTATATGCAAATTATCAGGTGCGATTTTTACTGTATGCTACGCAGTAACATATCGAATGTTTAATTCTACTGTACTTGCTTCAATTGCTCCGGCGAGTTTCACCTGTCCAGCACTATTTATATCAATCGGAAGGACATCACTATTTCCGCTAACCAAAAATACACTTGTTGCAAAATTTGTAATATTACTTTCTGGTCTAAACCCAGTTGGTAATAGACAAACTACTGAGCCTTTATTTAATTTGCTTTTGATATTGAAACACAAATGTAAATCACATACATCGCCATATTTAAAAACTCTTTGTGTTTAGTTAACTATAGAAAGAAGGTGCTTTTCAATGAAAAAATAATTCTAAGCTAAAAATAACACGATAAAAAGGAGGAAAATAACATGAACAACAACACAATCAAAGCAATCATAACAGCAGTAACGGGGTTCTTATCATCCCTGCTCGGTATACTTTATGTACCGGTATTACTTATGGTTGCCTGCAACATTATTGACTATGCGACAGGTATCTTCGCATCAAAGTATCGTAACCAGCCGGTGGATTCATACAAGGGATTCCGGGGAATTGCAAAGAAGATTTCCATGTGGCTTCTGGTGGTGGTCGGAGCAATTGTTGACCAGTTACTGAAGTATGCAGCTACTACAATCGGAATCACAATGCCTATAACATTTCTTATAGCGTGTGTAGTAGCCATCTGGATTATATGCAATGAAATCATCAGTATCTTAGAGAACATCAAGGATATAGGAGCACCGGTTCCACCGTTTTTGTTACCACTGTTGAAAAATCTGAAATCACAGGTGGAAGAGGTTGCAAAGACAGAAGAGAAGGAGGAAGAATAGAATGAAAAAATTATTTATTTCACAGCCAATGAGAGACAAAACGGATGAAG
>JBNMJI010000207.1:0-3582 GCA_050873725.1 Roseburia sp. | reverse complement strand
CGCCACGTTATTATAAAGGTTCTCTACCACGCGCCAGATCCGTCTGCCATCTGCCATAATTACAACTGATTCTTTCGGCAGCTTCGTAATGGTTGTCAGATCTTTTGCTTCGAATTTCTCATTGAATTCTCCTGCGGTCTGATAAATCAGTTCCACGAAATTAATTCTCGTCATCTGAAGGGTGATATTTCCGGAGCTGATTCGCGATGCCTCTACCAGATCCTCCGTAAGCTGTCTTAACCGCTGGGATTTTTCTTCCAGTACATTCAGATAATTCTGCATCCGCTCACTTTCCGGCTTCTCCATTTTCATAAGGTTTACATAATTCAAAATAGAAGTCAGCGGCGTCTTGATATCATGGGATACATTGGTAATTAAGTCTGCCTTCATACGCTCGTTTTTGGTATTTTCTTCCACCACAAGATGCAGGCTGTCTCCGATGCTGTTTACTGCTTCTGCCAGCTTTCTGCTGTCGCTGTGCAGATGTTCCAGCGGAATCTTATAAGACAAATCTCCTTCGGTAATCTGCCGGATACCTTTCATGATCTCCTGTTTCTGTACCACATCCCTTAAATACATTATCCCGATGATAATAATCTGCAGTGCCAGAAGAATTCCACCTAAGATATGTCTTCGTGCGAAGAAATTGTATGCAAAAAACAGAAACAGCAGCACATTAAATACAAAAGTTACAATGACACGCACCGATGCTTTCCAGGTTCCAAGCACCCGCAATGTGCTGACATATACCCAGTTCGTAAAGCTGTATTCCCAGAAAACTCCGGCTTTCATACGCCTTATGACGCTGGTATAGAAAATCTGAAATACTCCGTCATAGATGAAAGAAATCACACCTACTACCACAAGCATTCCCGGTATATCCCAGTCATAGGATGCCGCAGAAAAGCTCAAAATCAGAATTAATACGGAAAATACAACAAATATCAAGAAGAAAAATTCCGTCTTTATATGATCCAGCCAGTTCAGATGAATCTTATCATCTTTATTATTGCGTCCTGCTGCCAGTGTCAGATAAACCAGTGTTACAATCCAGCCCAGAAGGCTTACTACAATGGTAACAATGGAAATCATGCCCCACGGATGCAGTGTCATAAATTCTGATTTTGCTTTTGTAAAGCCATCCTCATTCGGAAATGTGGTATCCACTGCCACCAGAAAGACTGCATTATTTCCAATACCGGACATGGTTCCGTCAATATATTTGTAATAATAATCTTCCATTCCCTTTACATTGCTGCGGAATTTCAAATCCTTATCATTACAGTAGAGATAGCTTCCCTTTTCTTTTCCGTAATCTAAAAGGTTATGGGCTTTGTCTCCAAATACATAAGAGGTTATATCTTCTTCCGTATCCTCTAACATATTGGTGTAGATGACCTGCTCATTTTCAATAAAGACATAGGAAAGATTCGTCTCGGAATCATCAAATTCATTCAATGCTTTCCGGTAGGCAGTCTCTTCCTGACCGATACGGTCCAAGGTCTTTGACAATGCCTGATACAGCTCCTGCCCTTCCTCTTCTGTAAGCCTGCCCTCCTGTATACCCTGGGCAATGGAAATGCCGCTCTGTGGCAGGTATTTCTCTTCGATTTTATCGGAATACTGTACGTAGCCTTCCTTCGACCATGCCACCAGGTCACTTAAGGTATAATTTTCAAACTGCGTCTTGTCGTTCTCGCCGTCGTACTCTTCTGTGCTGGAGATACTGCTGTCATCATACATCCAGTATGCAGACGCACCATTCCGCACCAGCGTCATGGTATAGCTTTCTTCTGTATCGTTGCGGATAATGCCGCTTCTTGCGTATTTGATAACATTGACCGGCTTCTCGGAATCATATTCCCCGTTGGTCTCAAAATTCTTCCGGGTCATTAAGAAATTGGTCAGTTCCGTTACCTTCTGCTCATAGACATAGCTATAATAGCTGGAATCCACATAACTCTGATTCGTCAGTTTATCCATGTCTATCATATGTTTCCCGTTTAATGCTGCCACCATAAAAACAGCCATCAAAAGCAGGACGGAAAACAGCAATTGCAGGAGAATAATGGTATTTTTCCATGCGTTTCCATAGTGTCTGTTCTTCATATTTGCTTTCCTTCGTTAATTCTTCTCAACCTTATATCCAACGCCCCATACTACTTTTAAGTATCTCGGCTCCTTTGGATTAATCTCAATCTTCTCACGGATATGGCGGATATGAACGGCAACGGTGTTATCTGCGCCAATTGCATCTTCATTCCAGATATTTTCATAAATTTGTTCAATAGAAAATACTTTGCCCTGATTCTTCACCAGAAGCAGAAGAATATTATATTCAATCGGAGTCAGCTTCACTAATTCACCATCCACGGTTACTTCTTTTAAGTCATCATTAATCATAAGACCGCCCACCTGATATACGGTCTCATTGCTTTCACTGACATTGCCAAGCTGGGTATAACGGCGAAGCTGGGATTTTACTCTTGCTACCAGCTCCAGAGGATTAAACGGCTTGGTCACATAATCATCTGCACCGATGTTAAGCCCCAGAATTTTATCGGAATCCTCAGATTTGGCAGATAAAATAATGATTGGAATGCTGCTTTCTTCCCGAATCTTTAAGGTTGCCCGGATACCATCCAGTTTCGGCATCATGACATCAATAATCAGAAGATGCACCTCATTTTTCTTAAGCATATCCAATGCCTGCTCTCCGTCATATGCCTTTAAGACATGATAGCCTTCCTGCTGCAGGTAAATCTCGATTGCTTCTACAATTTCTTTATCATCATCACATACCAGTATATTCATTTCGTCCTCCTGTCCTTATCTTCTATCTTTGCTGATTTTCGAATACTTCATACTACGAACACATAAACTACCTCATAATTATCTATAGCGTATCAGATTTTTCTTAATAGGAAAAGCGTACTTTTCTTAAAAAACATTTAAAATTGTGTTATACTATATTAAATTCATCTCTTTCATAGCATTTTGCTGTGAAAATATCTGTTTTACGATTGAATTTTTTGAAAGGATTGTTTATGAAGAAGCATTATACCTTTATTCCTTTAAAGGAAAAAGATTTATCCTCCTTCCGGAAAGCATTAATCAGCAGCCTGTGGTTCCGCCCCTGTGCCTGCCTGCTTGCCCTGATTGTCATTGGCATCATCGGTTACCGGAAGCTTGCGGTGCTCACCAGTGAGATGTATTTTCTCATTCTCTATGGAATTGCCGCCGGTTTCATTCTCTACCGCATGATAAGAGAACTTGCCAATCTGCATCAGGTCAGCACCCTGCGAAAATCAAGCCTGCTTCCTTTTATTCATACTGCCAAAGAAGACGATACTTTCTATTCTGAGGAATTATCCGGCGGATTTATTATCCAGACCGAACCCATTAATCTGGTAGAGTTATCCACCAGTAAAGAAATACTTGCTGAGCTGGCCGCCAACTGCGAAACACAGAATCCACTCTTTGCTTACCTGGAATCCTGCATCAACAGCAGTGATGAAAAATTAGTAAACAAAGGCGTCATCTATATTGAGATTATTAAAAAACAATTAGAAAAAGGAAATG
>JBNMJI010000206.1:0-3597 GCA_050873725.1 Roseburia sp. | reverse complement strand
GGCAGATACTACCGGGCAGTTTTCTTTTATGATTCCAGCCTTTGCAGATGCAATCTCTGATAACGTATTTCCCAGGAACTGCATATGATCCATGCTGATAGAAGTAATGACACTGCAAAGGGGATGGGTAATCAGATTGGTTGCATCCTCTCTTCCGCCCATACCGGTCTCTAATAAAACCACATCACAGTTTTCTTCTTTAAAATATAAAAACGCTGCTGCAGTCTCTGCTTCAAAAGAAGTCGGATGTGGAAGTCCTTTTTCTGTCAGTGCAAGGCAGGCTTTTTCTACTTTTCCCATCAAAGCCGCATATGCTTCTTCGGAAACTGCCTCTCCGTTTATCTGCCAGATTTCCCGATAGGAAAAAACTGCCGGGGAACTGTATCGTCCTACCTTTAAACCGGCTTCTTCCAACACTGCCTGAAGCATTGCTCCAACGGAACCTTTTCCATTGGTTCCTGCAATGTGAATGATGGATAAATCTTCCTGCACATCCCCTAATTCCTTCATCAGTGCCCGGATGCTGTCCAGCCCTAATATACTGCCATATTTTTTTGTTTTTTCTACAAATGCAAGTGCCTGCTGATATGTCAATTTATTTCTTTACTCCTTTGGTTGCACGGTTTCCAATATGAAGCCGGTTCAATGCAATTTCTTTATCTTTTACCATGACCACCGGCGGTTCTTCCTCGCCCAGTGCATAGATGTTGGTAAGTTCATCCTCTGCTGCAAGCTTCATTCCGCAGACTCCGATTGCACCCTTCTTCTTCTCAGGAATCGTATCTGCTGCAATCCGGAGGAACATATCCTTTGCCGACTGCATAACAATGGTCATATTTTCTTCTACCGGTGCTACGAATACAACCGCATCACCATCTGTAAGCTTCGTGGCTGCTGTGGTACGTTTTGCTACATCAAATTCTTTTCCATCCACCTGTTTTAACATGGCTGTCTTGGTTCCAAACAACAGCTTCTGTGTGCACAGTGTTGCCAGATCCGTAATATAAATCAACTGCTCTTTGGAGCTGTCATAATTACTTACATTATCAATCGGCTGTCCCTTATCACGGAATTTTCCAAACGGCAAATCAACTACCTTCAGAAGGTGCATCTGACCGGTATTGGTAAAGATGCAGATTTTTCCGGTATTCATGCAATGAAGTACATAGCGGTTCTCGCTGTCTGCTGCCTCTTTATTACGCTCGTAAGTAGCCACATCAATGGTTTTCGCATAGCCGAAACGATCCATTAAGAAGACTACTTCCATCTCTTCCATCTTCTTTTCTTCATAAACGGCAGCTTCCACATTATCGATATGGGTGCGGCGTTCTCTGGAATAATTTTTCTTAAGACCGTCTAATTCCTTCATAATTACCTTCGCCATTGTGCTGCGGTTGGTAAGGATATCTTCGTATTCTGCGATATTCTTTAATGTGGTATTATGCTCATCCATCAGTGCTTCCACTTCCAGACCAATCAGCTTATAGAGACGCATCTCTAAAATTGCTGTTGCCTGACGCTCTGTAAAGTTTAATTTAGAAGCTTTCTTTTCGGATTCTTTTGTTTTGAATTTAATATTTTCTGTTACACCGTTCATCAGGCAGTTCTTTGCATCCTTGATATTACGGCTTCCTCTTAAGATTTCAATAATTAAATCAATGACATCACAGGCACGGATTAAACCTTCCTGAATCTCTTTCTTATCCAGTTCTTTTGCCAGCAGCGTCTTATATTTTCTGGTAGCAAGCTCATACTGGAACTTTACATGGTGGCGGATAATCGGAACCAGTCCCAGAGTCTCCGGTCTTCCGTCTGCTACTGCCAACATATTGACACCAAAAGTATCCTCTAATTTTGTCTTCTTATAAAGGAGATTGCAAAGATTCTGTGCATCTGCTCCTTTTCGAAGCTCGATGACAATGCGGATTCCCTCTTTGGATGACTGGTTGGAAATATCCACAATATCGTTGGTTTTCTTGGTCTCTACCAGACTGTAGACATCATTTAAGAATTTTCCAATATTGGCTCCAATCATGGTATATGGAATCTCAGTAATGACCAGACGCTCTTTTCCACCTTTTACTGCTTCAATCTCTACTTTTCCACGAACCTTAATCTTACCGACTCCCGTCTCATAAATGGAAAGCAGTTCATCCTGATTGGTTACAATTCCACCGGTCGGGAAATCCGGTCCCTTGATGTATTTCATCATTTCTTCCGTTGTAATATCCGGATTCTTCATATATGCTTTGACACCGTCAATAACTTCGCCAAAGTTATGTGGCGGAATGCTGGTTGCCATACCAACGGCAATACCCTCGGCTCCGTTTACCAAAAGGTTCGGCACCTTTACCGGAAGTACCTCCGGCTCTTTTTCTGTCTCATCGAAGTTTGGCACAAAATCTACTACATCTTTATCTAAATCTGCCAGATACGCTTCCTGAGTAATCTTCTGCAGACGTGCCTCGGTATATCGCATCGCAGCCGCTCCATCTCCCTCGATAGAGCCAAAGTTACCATGACCATCTACCAATGGCAGTCCTTTCTTAAATTCCTGTGCCATTACCACCAGTGCATCATAAATAGAGCTGTCACCGTGCGGATGATATTTACCCATGGTATCTCCCACGATACGGGCACATTTACGATAAGGTTTATCATAACGGATGCCAAGCTCGTGCATATCATAAAGTGTTCTTCGCTGTACCGGCTTCAGACCATCTCTGACATCCGGCAGTGCTCTTGCAATAATAACACTCATGGCATAATCGATATAAGATTTCTGCATTACTTCCGAATACTCGGTGCGGATAATCTGCTCTTTCGTTTCCATAATCTATCCAATTCCTTCCTGATTTTCTGCTTCTATCCATTCCCATGCATCCATAAAAATATGCCACCGGCAATTCCTTACAGATTCATAGAAATTTATATGTCAAGTTCTGCATCCTTTGCATTATCATAGATGAATTTACGACGCGGCGGTACATCTGTTCCCATCAGCATCTCTGTCACATCCGATGCCATTCTGGCATCTTCGATTTCTACCTGTTTTAACATTCTTGTTTCCGGATTTAAGGTTGTCTCCCAAAGCTGCTGTGCGTCCATCTCTCCAAGACCTTTGTAACGCTGCAACGTAAAGGAACCCTTATGTGTCTTACGATAGCGGGCAAGGGCTGCATCATCATAAAGGTATTCCTCTTCTCCCTTACTTGGCATCGCTTTATACAAAGGAGGCATCGCAATATAAACATGTCCTTCGTAAATCAGTTCCGGCATAAACCGGTAAAATAAAGTCAGAAGCAATGTTGAAATATGCGCTCCATCCACGTCCGCATCTGCCATGATAATAATCTTATCGTAACGAAGCTTGCTGATATCAAAGTCATTTCCATATCCTTCGGAAAATCCACAGCCAAATGCATAAATCATGGTTTTAATCTCTGCATTTGCCAATACTTTATCAATACTTGCCTTCTCTACATTTAATATCTTTCCACGAATCGGAAGAATCGCCTGGAACATTCGGTTTCTTGCCGTCTTTGCAGAACCACCCGCAGAATCTCCCTCGACGATAAAGATTTCACACTTAGAGGC
>JBNMJI010000205.1:0-3599 GCA_050873725.1 Roseburia sp. | reverse complement strand
GTGTTGGACCGCAGGATATCGCACTGGCAATCATAGGTGTAGTATTTGCCAATGGCTATGTAAAGAATAAAGTAATGGAATTTGTAGGACCGGGTGTTGCAAACTTAAGCGTAGATTACCGTATCGGCGTAGATGTAATGACCACAGAGACTACCTGCCTTTCCTCTATCTGGGCAACCGATGAGAAAGTCAAAGAATTCTATGATATTCACGGAAGAGTAGAAGAATACAAAGAATTAAATCCGGGACAGGTTGCTTACTATGATGGCATGATTGAAATTGACTTAAGCACCATCCGTCCAATGATTGCAATGCCATTCCATCCAAGCAACACTTATACCATTGATGAACTGAATGCAAACCTTATGCACATCTTAGATGACTGCGAGAAGAAAGCACAGGTAAGCTTCAATGGAGCAGTAGACTTAAATCTTAAAGATAAAGTCCGCAACGGAAAATTATATGTAGACCAGGGAATCATCGCAGGCTGTGCCGGCGGTGGATTTGAAAATATCTGTGATGCAGCAGACATCTTAGCAGGAAGCAGCATCGGACCGGATGAATTTACCTTAAGCGTATATCCGGCAAGTACTCCAATTTACATGGAACTGGTGAAAAACGGAGCTGTAGCGAAATTAATGGAGACAGGAGCAATCGTTAAGACTGCATTCTGCGGACCATGTTTCGGAGCAGGAGATACACCTGCTAACAACGCATTCTCCATCCGTCACTCCACCAGAAACTTCCCAAACCGTGAGGGTTCCAAGGTTCAGAATGGACAGATTGCGTCCGTAGCATTGATGGATGCGCGTTCTATTGCCGCAACAGCAGCAAATAAGGGATATCTGACAGCAGCAACTGACGTAGATGTAAACTTCAGCAAGCCAAAATATTTCTTTGATAAGACCATCTATGAGAACCGTGTCTTTGACAGCCATGGTGTAGCAGATCCATCCGTAGAGATTCAGATGGGACCAAACATCAAAGACTGGCCGAAGATGGTAGCATTAACCGATAACCTCATCTTAAAGGTAGTATCCGAGATTCACGATCCGGTAACTACAACCGATGAGCTGATTCCTTCCGGAGAGACATCTTCCTATCGTTCGAACCCACTGGGACTGGCAGAGTTCACACTTTCCAGAAAAGACCCTGCATACGTTGGACGTGCGAAAGAAGTACAGAAGGCAGAAGCAGCAAGAGAAGCAGGCGAAGAGCCATACGCAGTACTGCCTGAATTAAAGGCAGCCGTAGATGCAATCCGTACACAGTTCCCGGATATCAATGAAGAGAATACCGGAATCGGAAGTACCATCTTTGCAGTAAAACCGGGTGACGGTTCTGCCCGTGAGCAGGCAGCATCCTGCCAGAAAGTATTAGGCGGCTGGGCAAACATTGCCAACGAATATGCAACCAAGCGTTATCGTTCCAACCTGATTAACTGGGGTATGCTTCCATTTATCATCAAAGAAGGAGAACTGCCATTTGCCAACGGAGATTATCTCTTTGTACCGGAAATCCGCAAAGCAGTAGAAGAGAAAGCTCCGGAAGTAAAAGCTTATGCCGTAAAAGACGGACAGTTAGCTGAGTTCTCATTAACCTTAGGTGACCTTACTGACGAGGAGAGAGAGATTATCCGTAAAGGATGCCTTATTAACTACAACCGGAAATAATATCCGGAAAAATTAAGGAGAACGGAATGGAAGAAGATAAGAAAAAGAGCGGGAAAACAGAACATGGGATGCGCTGGTACATCAGTCTTGCAGTGCTGGTATTTGTACTGTTTTGCTGCTGCACAATGTTTTTCTTCATGATATACCGATACAATGGTGTCTCAAAGGGCTGGGACACCTTAATGAAAGTATTGCAGCCGATTACCTTTGGACTTGTGATAGCATACCTTATTAATCCGATTATGAAATTCTTTGAAAGACATTTGCTGCATTTCTTAGAACCAAGAGTGCAGAAGGAGAAGAAACGGAAAAAGATTGCAAGAAGTATCGCAACCGGCGGGGCCGTAGTTGTCTTTGTATTAATTGTAATCCTGTTATTTGCCATGATGATTCCGCAGTTAATCAGCAGTATTGCAGGCATGGTCAATTCCCTGCCAAAGCAGGTGAATTCCTTTATCAGTTGGTTTAACGGACTTACCAATTCAGACAATGAAATCATACAGTCCTTAGAAACCAACATGATGGATATGGCAACTTACCTTGAAAACTGGGTAAGGGATTCCTTCCTGCCAAACATCCAGACCTACATTACATCCATCACCAGTGGTGTAATCAATATGGTTAAGGTGCTGATGAATGCAGTCATCGGACTTATCGTATCTGTTTATGTGCTGATGACCAAGGAGAAATTTATCGGTCAGTCCAAAAAGATTGTATATGCCATTTTCAAACCGGTGCGGGGCAATGTAATCATTGAAACCTTCCGGAAGAGCAATGAAATATTCGGCGGATTTATTTCCGGTAAATTATTGGATTCCGCCATTATCGGTGTATTGTGTTATATCTGTCTTCTGATTATGAAGATGCCATATACCCTGCTGGTTTCCGTGTTCGTGGGACTGACGAACATTATTCCGTTCTTCGGTCCATTTATCGGAGCAATACCGAGTGTTATCATCATTGCACTGGCAGATCCGATTAAAGGAATCTATTTCCTGATATTTATATTTATTTTACAGCAGGTAGATGGAAATATTATCGGACCAAAGATTTTAGGAGATTCCACCGGACTGAATTCCTTCTGGGTAGTATTTGCCATTATGGTAGGCGGCGGACTCTTTGGAATCGGCGGAATGATTCTGGGTGTTCCGACCTTTGCCGTCATCTATTACATTATCGATAAGACCGTGGATTACTGTCTGCGGAAACGAAAACTGCCGGAGGATACGAATGAATATATCCGTCTGGAAAAGGTCGATGAAAAGACCAATGAAATCGTACATCTGAAGGAACCGGTAGAGGAAGCCTCTGAGAAAAAGGAACTTCATATTCCATCCTTAAAGAAAAAAGAGAAAAAGTAAATTCTGGTAAAGAAATAAATAATCCGGAGAATCATAGCAGATAAAATGTTATGGCTCTTCGGATTTTTTGCATGCATTAATACTACTTTCTGGAAGCATGAAAAAGTCCGTCGTGTAAGTTCGATTATTTTTGACAGAAGGCACCCCTTATGGTACACTTAAAACAATAATTGGGGTCAATGTACCCTGACGAAAAATGACGAATATTTGGATTTACTTGAAATAGATATTGAGGTGACATATTTTGGATAAATATGAATACAAATTAAAACTAGATGAAATAAAAAATCTGATGGCGAAGAAGCAGTATACAGAAGCCGCTGAAATTGCTGACAGTATCAACTGGCGTAAGGTTCGTAATGTCAACGCACTGATGAAGGCAGGAGATATTTATGCACAAATCGGACGCTATGACGAAGCCAAAGAGATTCTTCTGATGGCATATGACCGCTCACCAATCGGCCGGATGATTATTTATCGTCTGGCAGAAATTGCCATTAAGACAAAGGAATTTGATGAAGCACAGGAATATTATGATGAATTTGTAGAGATTGCACCCCATGAT
>JBNMJI010000204.1:0-3626 GCA_050873725.1 Roseburia sp. | reverse complement strand
CTATTATGTGCCGGCAGAAGTCATTTCTTCGAAGCTTGGTTATTCTTATGCCTGGGATGTCAATAAAAATGAAGCAGTGGTGGTAAATACTTCTTCTGAGACAAGCATTCTGCCATCGCATTATGATTTACGGGAGAGAGGAAGAGCTCCGCAGGTGAAAAATCAGGGAAATAAGGGAACCTGTTGGGCAGCATCTTCTCTGGCAGCACTGGAATCCACGCTGCTTCCAGAAGAAAATTATGTCTTTTCCACCGATAATATGAGCCTTGGAAACAGCTTTGGCTTAGGTCAGAATGATGGTGGAGAGTATACCATGAGTCTGGCATATCTGACGGCATGGCAGGGACCGGTACTGGAAAAGGACGACCCGTATGATGGGGAACTGACAAAGAATTTAGCTCCGGTCAAACATGTGCAGGAAGCCCAGATTATTGAAAGTAAGGATTTGGAGAAGATTAAAGAGGCAGTTTTTAAATACGGTGCAGTTGAGACTTCTATTTACAGTACGTTGCAGAATGTCAACAGCCGTTCCGAATATTTTAATCAGGAGACCAATTCCTATTGCTATGTGGGCTCAGAAAAACCGAATCATGACGTGGCAATTATTGGCTGGGATGACAGTTATGCCAAAGAGAATTTCCCGGGAGATTTAGAGGGAGACGGTGCATTTATCTGCCAGAACAGTTGGGGAAAAGCTTTTGGAGACAATGGAGTATTCTATGTCTCTTATTATGATACCAATGTAGGAATTCACAATCTGGTTTATACCGGAGTGGAAGATACCGATAATTATGATACGATCTACCAGTCTGATTTGTGTGGCTGGGTCGGTCAGCTGGGATACAACCGTGATACCATTTACGGAGCCAATGTATATACAGCGGAAAGCAGTGAGAATTTAGAGGCAGCAGGCTTCTATGCAACTGGAAAAAATACAGAATATGAAGTATATGTAGTAAAGGATTATGATGGAAGGGAAAGTCTGTCCAAGCGGCAACAGGTAGCTTCCGGAAAGTTTGACAATGCAGGCTTCTATACCGTTACTTTTGATAAGAAAATTGCAGTGAACAAGGGAGAAAAGTTTGCCATTGTACTGATGATAAAGACACCGGATTCTGTGCATCCGATGGCAATTGAATATAAGGCGGATGAGACTACCAGAAATGTGGACCTTTCCGATGGAGAAGGATATATCAGTACCAACGGCAAGAGCTGGGAAAATGTAGAAGAAACCCAGTCTGCAAATCTTTGTATTAAGGCATATGCGAAAGAAAGGTAAGTTAGAGCGGGATGGAAGAGAAAGTTATTAAAGCAGCTACCGTGATTGTCACTGTCATAAGCATTATTGTGGCAGGAACACTGCTGTTTTTTCCACAACTTCATATCCGGGCAGAGGAAAACAGGGAACTTCGGGCACAGGAAGCCATAGAGCGCAAGGAAAATATGGATGCGCTGGAAATGCTGCAGTATAATACGGCAAATGTAGACAGTCAGGATGGCATCAGCTTTGACCAGCAGCTTCGTATTGCATTACCGGAAAATGTGACACCAGAAGATGTCAGTGTAGAAAATGATTATCTGACCCAGACCATTACCATTAAGATTCCGGGAGCAGATGAGAATTATCTTTATAACTATCCAATGATAGGAAAGAGCTATCATATTGATAATCTGACTTATGAAAGTGAGTCGGAATATGGTGTAATTGAGATTTCTTTAGACAGTGTGGTGGAACTGCAGAAGACATCCGATGAGCATTATATTTATATGGATTTTTTGACACCACATGAAGTCTATGATAAAGTTGAGGTAATAGATGCAGGACATGGTGGAAATGCACCGGGAGCCACGAAGCAGGGCATTAATGAGAAAGATATTGACCTTGCCATTGTGCTTGAATTGAAGGAATTATTTGATCAGGCAGGAGATGAGAGTGTTGGTGTCTACTATACGAGAACGGATGACAGCAACCCAAGTCTCGAACAGCGTGTGGACATGGCGAATAAAGCCGGAGCTGACCTCTTTATCAGCGTACATAATAATTCCACCAAGAGTGGAAGAATGTCCAGTATCAACGGAACTGCAGTCATGTATGATGAAGAGAAAGCTTCCGAGGAAAAGGGCAGCATGCAGCTGGCTCAGATTTGCTTAGAAGAAATGACATCAGCGTTAGGAAGTACCAATAAGGGAATTGTAAAAGGACACGAGATTTATATTATACGAACAGCAGAGATGCCGGTAGCATTGATAGAAGTAGGCTTTATGACAAATCAGGATGAGCTGAATGAGCTGAATGATGATGCATATCAGAAAGAGGCAGCGCAGGCAATTTACAATGCCATTTACCGGGCATTCCAGGAGGGATATTAAGATGAATAAAATTATATTTGCAACGGGAAACAAGGACAAGATGAAAGAAATCCGCATGATTTTATCAGACCTTGATGTAGAGATTCTTTCCATGAAGGAAGCCGGAATCAGCGTGGATATTGAAGAAAATGGAACTACTTTTGAAGAAAATGCACTGATTAAGGCAAAAGCTGTGGCAGCATATACAGATGCCATTGTTTTAGCCGACGATTCCGGCCTGGAAATTGATTATCTGAATAAGGAACCGGGTGTATATTCTGCACGTTATATGGGAGAAGATACCTCTTATACCATAAAGAACCAGAATCTATTAGACCGTCTGAATGGAGTACCAAAGGAACAGCGGACTGCACGCTTCGTATGTGCGATTGCTGCTGTATTGCCGGATAAAGAAACCCTGGTGACCCGTGAGACAATTGAGGGATATATTGGATTTGAGCCTCAGGGAGAGAATGGATTTGGCTATGATCCAATCTTTTATGTGGATGAATATAACTGCTCTACAGCAAGTTTACCACCGGATAAGAAGAATGAAATGAGCCACCGTGGAAAAGCCTTACGTGCAATGAAAGAAGCACTCATGGGAAAAGGTTTATCATAAAAGGAAGATAAAGATGAGAGTATTAATTGTAAGTGATACCCATAAGAAACATGCAAATCTGATAACGATTATGGAAAAAGAAAGACCTTTTGACCGGATGATTCATCTGGGAGATGCAGAAGGTTATGAGGATTATATTGCGGAACTGGCAGGATGTCCACTGGACATTGTGGCAGGAAATAATGACTTTTTCTCCGAACTTCCGAAAGAAAAGGAAATTGAAATCGGAGGATTAAAGGCATTGATTACCCATGGACACTATTATTATGTTTCTGCCGGTCTTGAGGATATCAAGAAAGAGGCAAGGGGAAGAGGCATGGATATTGTCATGTTCGGACACACCCACAGACCGATTATTGAAAAGGATCATGGGGTAGTGGCATTGAATCCGGGCAGCACATCGTATCCTCGGCAGGATGGTCATTTACCATCTTATATTATCATGGAAATCGATGCAAATGGTACTCCTGACTATCAACTCAAGTATCTTTCCGAAGAAGAAAAAAGCCCCAAACCCGTATAAATTGGGGCAAAATTCGGAGTTGTAAAAATTTTTTGAAAAAATTTGAAAATAAATGTTGACAATTGGTACATGCTATAATATAATATGTCTTGCGTCACGGAAAAAGAAATTTAAATAGCGTTGACGGGGTGT
>JBNMJI010000203.1:0-3635 GCA_050873725.1 Roseburia sp. | reverse complement strand
TGTCAACACCGCTTAAAGCATTTACCATTCTTGCTTTTGCTTCAAATTTAAACGGCTTAGTTACAACACCAACGGTAAGAATTCCCTGATCCTTTGCAATCTTTGCCACAACAGGAGCTGCTCCTGTACCGGTTCCGCCACCCATACCACAGGTTACGAACACCATATCTGCACCTTCAATGGCTGCGGACAGCTCTTCCATACTCTCTTCTGCAGCTTTGGCTCCAACCTCCGGCTGTGCTCCTGCTCCAAGTCCTTTGGTAAGCTTCTCACCAATCTGAATCAACGTAGGTGCTTTACATAAAAGTAATGCCTGTTTATCGGTATTTACTCCAACAAACTCAACACCACCAATATTTTCATCAATCATTCTATTTACTGCATTATTACCTGCACCACCAACACCAATTACAATAATTTTAGCACTGGATTCTGCTTCTGTTGTTTTAATTTCAAGCAAGGTAGTTCCTCCTTCTCTCCCTCATTCTATATGTAATCTATGAGAAATCTGCTTTACAGATTTCTCATAAAAAGTATGCTTTTATTTACTCATATACTCTATCATATAATTTTTCGTAAAAATAATCAACCTATATTTTCTGTTTTTTTGAAAAAATTACGTCGTCTTTTCAAAAGTAATATCTGTGGTATCTTCTGTCCAGTCTTCCAGATGAAGAATGCCTGTAAGTCCTTCCAGATTTGGCATAATTTTCTCCATACGAACTACTTTTTCCGTCAGGCTGGTTGCCTGTCCAAGATTCACCGTAATCGTTCCGTACTGCAGGGTTACATTTCCCTGGTCATCATAATTGATGGTATCCGGAACCAGATTATACTTCTTTAAGGTCTGGGTTACTGCCAGCAAATCCTTTAGGGTATCTTTTCCGCTTACGTCAAGCTTTTCATAAAGTACTGCATCCCCACAAGTCAGTCCGGTAATCTGCGGTACTCCTTCGATGACATCTGTAGACATTTCCACTACAAAGCCATCTTTGTCAAAATAGACATTCTGTCCCAGGGAATCCATATATAAGTAGCCCAGCAGTCCTTTTTCATATACTTCTACATGAAGGGTATGCGGTGATTTGACACTCACCTCCATCGTATCAATAAACGGAACTTCCTGTGTATCAAAGAAACGATATTTAAAATATACATATAATGTATTCCAGGAATAGTCATCATTTAAGACCCATTCCTTAATCTGCTCATCACTGTATAATTTATTGCCTTCTACTTCAACATTTTTTACGGTAAATACCTTGATTACAATGAGTGCTGCCAGTGCCAGAATCAACAGTGTAATCAGAAATCCAACCAGGATATGTTTTCTTCTTCTCTTCTTTCTGCGTTCTTCTCGTATCATATCCTACCCCTCCAACTGAATTCCTCTGGAAACACTTAACGCAAGCCCCATTTCCGCCAAGAGGAATGATACCGAAGTACCACCATAGCTGATAAAAGGAAGTGTGATACCGGTATTTGGAATACTGTTGGTTACAACAGCGATATTAAGGATTACCTGAATGGCAATATGAGCCATAATACCAACCACCAGCAATGCACCATATAAATCTTTCGCATTATTGGCAATTACCATAAAACGCCACAGCATTAAGATAAACAGCAAAATCAGGCAGATTGCTCCGAATAATCCAAGCTCCTCACAGATGATGGAAAACACCATATCATTCTGCGCTTCCGGTACGAACCCAAGCTTCTGCATACTGGCACCAAGTCCTTTTCCAAAAAGGCCTCCGGACCCAATGGCATATAAGCCCTGCATGGTCTGATAACCTTTATCATAATTCTCCGGATGGAGCCAGATTTTGATACGTTCTGCACGATAGCTTGCCAGTACAATAAAGACTGCTCCGAAAGCGAATACTGCGATTGCCATTCCCACAAACTGCGCATATTTCGGGCTTGCCACGAACGCCATTGCCACTGCGATACCCACAATGATAATCGCGGTACTTAAGTTCGTATAAGCAACCGGTCCAACCAGCGGAAGCAGTAAAACCATTACCTTCATCAGTTCCTTCAGATCACCAATCTTCTTTTGCATGCGGCTGATTACCGTTGCAAGAAAAATAATGACAGCAAGCTTTGCAAACTCAGATGGCTGGAAGGAAAGCGGACCAAGGCGGAACCATCTGGTAGAACCATTTCCATTCGACCCTAAAAAGATAACGGAAACGCACAGTAAAAATGCGCCTATGTATGCCACACCATACAGCCTCTTCCACACATGATAATCAATCTTGGAAATCACAAACATGGCAGCAAATCCAAGGCAGCATGCAAATGCCTGCCGCTTTAGATAATGAGTTCCATCGCCATACTCAATCTGTGCATTATAAGAACTGGTGCTGTACAGCATGACCAGACCAAAACACACTAAGAAAATAATAACAAACAAAAGTGTATAGTCAAAATATTTAATTGTCTTTTCTTTTGTGCCTGATTTTCTTCCCGGTCTGCGGCTCATAAATCACTACTCCTTTAAATTGCACACCAAATCCTTAAATATTCTTCCTCGTTCTTCGTAGCTCTTAAACATATCCCAGCTTGCACATGCCGGTGATAATAATACGGCATCACCGGAAACGGCATTGTCATAGCAGATATTTACTGCCTCTTCGAGACTGTCTGCAAATACATAATCCGTAAATCCATGTTTCTTTGCACAGTCTGCAATCTTCTCTTTTGTTACTCCGATTAATACTAATTTCTTTACTTTTCCATCGAAGCTTTCAATCCATTCATCATATTCGGACTGCTTATCATAGCCTCCGCCAATGAGAAGTGTCGGACGGTTCATTGCCTGAATTCCCTTGATTGCTGCATCCGGGTTCGTTCCCTTGGAATCGTTATAGAATTTTACGCCACGTTTTTCCGTAACATATTCAATTCTATGCTCTACCGCCTGAAACTCACGCAGTGTTTTTACAATGACATCCATCGGTACCCCGATGCTTATGGTCATGGCAACTGCCGCCATAACATTTTCGTAATTATGGGTTCCAAGAATATTTAACTCATTGACATCAATGACTTCTTCCTCTTTGCCTTCGCAGACATAAAGAATCTTTTCGCCCTTTAAATAACATCCGTTCTGCACCGGCTGTTTGCTGTCAAACCAGAGCACCTTCATGGATAAGGATTCACCAAATTTACGAAGTACTTCATCCTCATAATTTAAGACGCAGACATCATTTTCTTTCTGATTCTTTGTAATGTCCTCTTTTGCCTTAATATAATTTTCCATGGTATGATGACGGTTTAAGTGATCCGGTGTGATATTTAAAATAGCAGATACATCCGGAGCAAAATCTACAATTGTCTCTAACTGGAAGCTGCTGATTTCTGCGGCAGTTACCGTTTTTTCTGTTGTATCTGCTGCCACAGATGTATATGGAATTCCGATATTTCCTACGACTTTTACATCCTCAAAATAGTTGGATAAAATCTCTCCCACCAGTGTGGTAGTTGTAGTCTTGCCATTGGTTCCTGTGATGGCAAGAATCTTTCCTTTTGCCACCTGATAAGCAAGCTCGATTTCACCGATAATCGTAATTTTCTTATCACGCATGGTATTTACCAGTGGTAAATCTGTCGGGACACCCGGACTT
>JBNMJI010000202.1:0-3653 GCA_050873725.1 Roseburia sp. | reverse complement strand
TCCGGCTTTGTGGACTGCGTGGACGTGGAATTATTTTCCGGAGATGCTGTTGTAAAGGCAGTGGTAGAGGCAGCACATAACAATAATGTAAAAGTCATTGCATCCAATCATGATTTTGAGAAAACACCGGCAGCAGAAGAACTCCTTGCCAGACTTCAGAAGATGGAAGCACTTGGCGCAGATATTCCAAAGATTGCCGTTATGCCACAAAGCAGCAAAGATGTTTTAACACTGCTTAGCGTAACAGAAAACTGGAAGGAAACAGGCAGAGCGCCTATTATTACCATGTCTATGGCAGGAGAGGGCTTAATCAGCCGTCTTTGCGGAGAAGTCTTTGGCTCGGCAGTTACCTTTGGCGCAGCCGGAAAGAGCAGTGCACCGGGACAGATAGATGCAGAAGAACTGCGGCGGATATTGGAAGTCATACATCAGAACAGCAACGAACGGTAAAAGCAATGCATAAGAATAGCAATAAATAGAGAAGAATTTCGACAGATGTTTGAAATTATACATAAGGAAAGGAATTAGAAAATGGCAGAGAATATTTTTCTGATTGGATTTATGGGAGCCGGAAAGAGCACCATAGCAAAAGTATTAAAAGAGAAATTAAATGTTCCTCTTTGTGAAATGGATGAAATGATTGTAGAGCAGCAGAAAATGGCAATCTCTGACATTTTTGCACAGTATGGCGAAGCACATTTCAGAGACTTGGAGACACAGCTTGTAGAAGATATTTCAGAAAAAGACGGTGTCATCGTATCCTGTGGCGGCGGCGCAGTGCTGCGGGAAGAAAATGTATCTTTTATGAAAGAAAATGGCAAAATCGTTCTGTTATCTGCCACACCGGAAACCATATATGAGAGAGTCCGTTACAGCAAGGACCGCCCGATTTTAAATGGACATATGAATGTGGAGTACATCCGTGAACTGATGGAGAAACGCCGCAGCCGCTATGAAAGTGTTGCAGACCTTACGGTGGCAACAGACGGCAAGAGTGCAGAAACAATCGCAGATGAGATTATTGCAAAGTTAAGAGAAGCATAATGGAAATGAGAGAGTATATAGAAGCAATCGCAGAAAGCTGCAGGAAGTTGATTATCAGTAAGCCTGCCACAAAGCAGGAAGAGTATCGTAAAATTATCGTACAGAAAAAGGAAGCCTTTTTCCAGATGGAAAAATATACAGACAAACAGGTATTTCATGAGAATCTTTCTAAAGAAGAGTTAGAGACAGTATTGGAAGAACTGATGCAGAATCATTTTCGCCAGCTCAATGGATTTGATACAGAAGCAGAGCATATTCTTCTGGTATCGAAAAAGGGAGTGCCGTCTTATAAAAAGAAAAAGCTGCAGAATGCAGTAAGTGAGACTGCAACCCATAACCGGAAGAAAAATTATCTCTTAGAGGAAGGTAAGGTCATTCCGCCATTGGTGGATATGGGAATTTTTACTGCAGAGGGCAAAATTGTCCGCACCATGTATGATAAGTTTAAGCAGATTAACCGTTTTATTGAAATCATCGATGATTATGTAAAGGATTGTAAAAAAGAGAAGCTTCATATCAGTGATTTTGGCTGCGGTAAGTCCTATCTTACATTTATTATGTATTACTACTTTATGGAAGTGCGTAAGATTCCGGTAGAGATTGTAGGACTGGATTTAAAGAAAGATGTCATTGAAAAATGTAACTAGGCAGCAAAAAAATACGGATATGATACCCTGCATTTTGAACTGGGAGATATCAATGGCTACAAGGCACCGTTTCCGGTGGATATTGTAGTGTCTTTGCATGCCTGCGATACGGCAACGGATTTTGCTTTATACAATGCCATCAGCTGGGATGCGGAAATGATTTTTTCCGTGCCATGCTGCCAGCATGAATTAAATGAGCAGATGGAGAGCGAAAAGCTGCATCTGATGACCCGTTATGGCATTATCAAAGAGCGTTTTGCGGCACTGACAACGGATGCAATCCGTGCCAATCTCTTGGAGTGCTGTGGATATAAGAGTCAGGTGTTAGAATTTGTGGATTTGTCTCATACGCCAAAGAATCTTCTGATTCGGGCGAGAAAGGCAAAGATTTCAAAGGAGCATAAGCAGAAGCTTTTAAAAGAAGTGGATGCCATATGTGAAGAATTTCAGTTAAAACCGTTACTCTACGGATTACTGCAAGTGGATGAAGGGAGAAATACGGATGCATTCAGAACAGGAAGCAAATAGTTTTCCGGCAGAGTTTTTAGAGAGAATGAAGGAAATGTTGGGGGAAGAGTACCCGGCATTTTTCGAAAGCTTAGGACAGGAGCGGCAGCAGTCGTTCCGGATTAATGCAGGGAAAACCAGCGTATCAGATTTTTTACAACAGACAGATTGGAAGCTAAAACCGGTTCCATGGTGTGAGACCGGTTTTTATTATGGAAAAGAGATTCGTCCGGGCAAACATCCTTATCACAATGCCGGTGTGTATTATATTCAGGAGCCATCGGCAATGGTACCGGCAGAATGCCTGAAAGCACAGCCGGGGGATATCATCTTAGACCTCTGTGCGGCTCCCGGTGGAAAGAGTACCCAGATAGCAGCAGCTATGAAGGGGGAAGGAATCTTAATCTGTAATGAGATTCATCCGGCAAGAGCGAAGATTTTATCCGAAAATATTGAGCGTATGGGAATTAAGAATGCACTGGTATTAAATGAGACACCGGAGCGTTTATCAGAGCGTTTCCCGGGCTGCTTTGATAAAATCATGGTGGACGCACCATGCTCCGGGGAAGGCATGTTCCGGAAGAATGAAGAAGCCGGAAATGAGTGGAGCCTTGACAATGTGAAGCTGTGTGCCGACCGGCAGGATGGCATCTTAGACTGTGCATATGAGATGTTAAGACCCGGTGGAAGAATGGTATATTCCACCTGTACTTTTGCACCGGAAGAGGATGAAGGAAGTGTGCACCGTTTCTTAGAACGACATCCGGACTGTCAGATTGCAGAAGGAATTGACAGTGCAGGCTTTGTCCGTGACAAAGAGGGATGTATCCGCCTGTTTCCGCATAAAATCGAAGGGGAAGGACATTTTGCAGCAGTGATAATCAAATCCGGGGAAGGCTATGGCGGCTTTGGACTGACGGAAAAGGGCATAAAGGAAAAGGATTGTCCGGAATATCTTTCTTTTGTAAAAGAGAATTTAAAAGAGAAGCCGCAGGGAGCGTTGCTTAAATTCGGCGAGCAGCTCTATCTGATGCCGGAGGGATTTCCGGCTTTAAAGGGACTTAAGGTATTACGTCCGGGACTGCATCTTGGTACCTTAAAAAAGAACCGTTTTGAGCCATCCCATGCACTGGCACTTGCCATGCAGCCACAAGAGGCACTTCATGTTGCCATGCTTTCTTCTGACAGTCAGGAAATCAGACAGTATCTGATGGGACAGACTTTTTCCTGGGAAGGAGAAAAAGGCTGGCATTTAATCTGCGTAGATGGCTACAGCATCGGCTGGGGTAAGCTGACAGGTGGAATCATGAAGAATCATTATCCGAAAGGGCTTCGAATGACCGATTTTGCCTGAAATCAGATAATCAGAAAAAAAGTTGTTTAAAATAAAACAAAATTAAGGAAATGTTAATAAACACCGGGAATATCTGCTTGTGATTTAAAGGAAAATCGAAT
>JBNMJI010000201.1:0-3669 GCA_050873725.1 Roseburia sp. | reverse complement strand
TTATGAAGCACTCGGAGTTGAGGCACCAACCTCGTCATGTTAATCCGAGAATCCAGGTGTCATATATCATTTTCTTTGATATTTCATTTTATATGTTGTAATCATTAAATCTGTAAAATATGTAAATGCATATTTCCGGTATACATCCGCATCTGCCTTTTCCGGTTCTCTGGTAAGCTGTGCAATATAATCAAAATCCTCTGCCCACTGCTCCTTTTTATGTAATGTAAACATCATTTTCTGGCACGGGACATCCTTTATCTGCTCTTTAATCGCACTATAATATTCTCCGCTCAGGGAATATACTATCATGCAGTCATCTGCGTCAAGTTTCTCCAAAACTGGATTATCAACAATTTTATTTGTAATCAGAAAAACAATTTTATGCATTGCCAGCATTGACTGCTGGACAAAATACATGTTTCCATAAAATGTTTCATCTCCCAACAGTACCAGATGATTACTTTTATAAATCCGGTCGATAACCTCTTCAATATCCTTTGTCTTATCACGTTTTAAGGTAAACTGTGATATAAAATCAAGCAATTTACTATTTAAACTATTAATATAGTCTCCATATGTCTGAAATGGTATTTCCTTAAAATATCTCTCTTCAAAAGAATTTTCATAATGCTCCTTGAACTCTTTAAAACTGTCAAATCCATATTTTACAAAAAATCTTCGTATTGTGCTTCGGTCCACAAAACATTCTTCTGCCATATCAAGAATATTAATATTTTTAATATCACCATAATGTTCCAGCAGATACATGGCGATTGCATAATTTGCCGTTTCTACCTCACCTTTATTAATAATCGAAAACAATATATCCTTTGTTCCAAGATATTTTGAATCCATACGCTCTCCTTATCTACTCCACACCCAATATATCAAAAAAGCTTTCTTACCGCAATATCATCTTGCCATAAGAAAGCTCTTTCTTTATTCAGCTTAACCCCTCTTTATTCTACATTTTTCAGTGCTTCGTCCATCGGTATCTTCCGAATCTTTCGCAGGCAGAACAATGCCACTACGAAGTATGCTGCCAGTACCATAAGCAGTATCTTCCAGTAGATGTTCGGGTCATAGTAGATGCTCAGCCATCCGGAGTAATCACTCATCATTGCACGGTAGATGACATTAATGGTCTCTGTGGCAATTGCTTCACCCAGGATAACAGATATCACCACAATCCAGGTGGTGGCTGTCAGATACAATTTCCCGATTTCACGGGTACTGTAGCCCAATATCTTAACCATGGATATGGATGAAGCATTCCGCTCGATAATCAGCTTCGTCATCAGGTAAATAAGAATTGCCGCCAGTGCAACGGAAAATACATTCATCAGATAGAACATTCCGCCCATAGATACATCAAGCTGTCTTGATACCTTGGTGAGGTCATCTTCTGTAATGGTCGTCATGATATATGCATCATCAATATCGGTAATCTTCTTATCGGAGAAATATCCATTGAAATAATCCTCCTCTTTATCAAATACATCCCGATATTCCTCTTCCGGCATAAAAATTGCCACTGCTGCCGGATACTCATAGATTCCAGCAACCTTAAACTTGTATTTCTTATCTCCATAAGTTTCCTTTAACTCAATGGTATCACCTTCTGCAAGCCGGTATTTTTCTGCATAACTATCCGAAATGTAGACACCTTCTTTTGGGAAATCAATGTCAACATACGCACTGTCTTTTTCAACTCCATAGACGCTGACCTCTTCACTGCTGAATTCTGTCGGCATTGTCTTTAAGGTACCGGCAAGATAAGTCTCTGCGCCATCTGTTTCCGTTGGAACCGGTGCTTTTAATACATACTGATAATTTGCAATCATGTGGGACAGCACTTCATCCTGATAATGGTCTAAAAGTGGCGACATCATCATGCCGAAAACTAACAGAATCTCTGCAAAAGCAATACCGATAAATAAAGTCAGGTAACCCGCACGGTTCTGTAAAATAATGCGGAGACGGAACCGGTTAAAGAATTTGAAATGCGGCAGTTTTACTGCTTTTTTCCGCTTTCTTTTACTCAAATCCCTGCGCAGGAAATTCAGTGGTGAAATACGCAGTTTTGAAGAAATCAAAAGCAGATTAATGATGACCATAATAATTGCCGGAATTACCGTTGTCAGGATAAATGCATCACCATTCCAGATGGTATGGTAGGTCGGCAGACTATAACTTCCATAGTACAAATCTGCTACCATATTTTTAAATACGGTATAACCAAGTATATTTCCAATTATTGCTGCCACGATTGTCACCAATACCGGAAGATGCAGATAATGCCGCAGCAATTCTCCTCTGGTATAGCCGGATGCACGCAGCGTTCCGATGACTGCTGCTTCCTTCGTAATCGTATTATTGGTGGTAACTGCAAAAACAAAGGCCATAATCGCTATCAGGATATATAACAGCGTCATTACCATTGCTTTGTCTCCACCCATATCATCTCCTGTAAAATGAATTGCCTGATTGGAAAATGCCGGTATGTATGCTACAATTGCCGCCTTACTGCTCAGCACTTTCATAAAGTCTTCCGCTTTCTCTTTTGCTTCCATATCATCAGCCGGAGCTTTTTCATATTTCCAGGAATAGCTGTAATGGAGATTGCCGGTGCCATAAGCATCAAAAGCATCCTCTGTGGCAATGGCAACACCAAATTTTATAGCATCAAACATCAGATCCTTGCTATTGGAAAACAGCGCACTGTAATCCGATAATGCCACCAGACCACTGATGGTCTTTTTCTCGCCACCTACTTTAATGGTGTCTCCTACTTTCAGGGAATTGTTGTCCGCATACATTCGGTCAATTGCAATTTCATCTTCCTGTTGCGGCATTTCCCCATCCATCAGACATACTTTATCCACTTCATTTCTTGGTTTAAAAATACGGAGGGTGCTGTCTGATTTTCCATTTACTACCTCTTCTTCCAGATAGTAATTTTCATAAATTGTTACGCCTTCTTTTTCCAGTTCTGTAAGCAGCGTATCGTCTGCTTCTTCCATCAGTTCAAAATTACCATCTTCGATATTGTACTTTTCAAAGCTTTCATTATAAGCAGTTATCATACTGCTTCCTGCCACCAGAAATCCGGATACAAATCCGATGGTAGCTGTCAGAAACAGGAAAATCACAAGATATTTTCCAAAATCTGTTTTCAATTCCCGTGGAATTCGTTTTCTTAATGGACTCTTCACTCTCATCACCGCCTTTACCAGTCAAGTTCCTGTGCAGGAATCTTCACTTCATTCGTGTAATCCTTTCGAATCTGTCCATCACGCAGCTTAATGACGCGGTCTGCCATATTTTTAATGGCATCATTATGAGTAACCATAATGACGGTATTTCCATATTTCTGATTCACATCCTCAATCAGCTTCAAAATCTCCTTGGAAGTATTGTAATCCAACGCTCCGGTTGGCTCGTCACAGAGCAGAATATCCGGATTTTTTACTATGGCGCGGCCGATTGCTGTACGCTGCTGCTGTCCACCGGACAACTGGTTTGGCAGCTTATGACGATGCTCATAAAGCCCCAGTGTCTTAAGCAGTTCGTCAATGTCTAATGATTTATCACTCAGATACGCTCCTACCTCGATATTCTCCTTTACATTGAGGTTTGGAATCAGATTATACATCTGAAATACAT
>JBNMJI010000200.1:0-3676 GCA_050873725.1 Roseburia sp. | reverse complement strand
TGAGCTGACTGATTCTTGACGCAATCAGACGACGGTCTACCTCTAACTTTTTCTCTCCCGGACCTCTTGTTCCGATTCCGCCACCCAGTCTTGACATACTCTTTCCCATACCGGAAAGACGGCTCATACGGTAACGAAGCTGTGCCAGCTCCACCTGTATCTTTCCTTCACTGGTAGATGCTCTTGCTGCAAAGATATCAAGAATAATTAAAGTTCTGTCTATTACTTTTACATTCAGGGCATCCGAAAGATTCCGAAGCTGTGCCGGGCTTAATTCGTCATCACAGACAATTCCTGTAGCATGGGTCCACTCAATTTCATCCAACAGTTCTTCTACTTTTCCACTACCAATATAAAGCCCCGGATGTATTGTCTGACGGTTCTGGATTACTCTGCCAACCGTTACTGCTCCGGCAGTCTTCACCAGCTCCTCCAATTCATCCAGGGAGTCTTCTGTATCATCGCCATCCTGGCTGCTTACGCCAACCAGGATGACTCTTTCTTCAATTTCATTGTTTTCAAAAAATTCAGGCATAAAATATCCTTTTCTTACTTTCTATTTATGCAAACACACTCTGTCCGTTCTGGGATAATCCTGCAGAAATATTTAAGATTGCAGCAAAATCATTCTGTAATTCATTGGAGTAATTCTCTGCCTCCTGATAAAGTTCTTCTGCTCTTGCTTCATTCTCATCAAACAGTGCCTGCTGCACTTCTTTTCCATAGCCATGGAATCTTCTGTGTTTCTCAGCCAGTGCATTCCAAACCGGTGCAATTGCCGGATTTTCCGGATGCATGGAATAATAGAAGTGACCAAATCCGCATTTTGTATCATCTAACTGTAATGGAAGGACGGTCTTCTCAGTTACCATGGTATGTAATGTCTCAAGCCAGTTTTTATGGGCTTCCATTGCTTTTTGTACATATGTGTCAAAAGTTGCATTATCCATACGGTAGAATGCATCACGGTTCATTCCGCCTACAACCTTTACTGCATGGTCCATTCCGTTTTCAACCTGTGTGATTGGTTCTACTGCGCCCTTTAAGTTTCCATTTACAAGGGTCAGCATTTCTGCATCATTGCTCAGATTACTGCACTGGTCTTCAATGCAGGATACCTGGGTCTCCAGTACATTCATGGAACTGCTGATTTCTTCACTGATTCCCGCAAGAGAACTGATGGATTCGCTGATGTTTCCAACATTCTTCTTATTTTCATCATTGATATTCCATACTGCATTAATCTTCTGGTCAATGTTATCAAGAGATGTAATTGCAACATCTACGCTCTTAGAACTTTTCTCGGAAGCATCACGGATTCCTTCCACGAATTCACCCATGTTTCCGGTTAACTGCTTGGTTCCTTCTGCCAGCTGACGGATTTCTTCTGCTACAACAGCAAATCCCTTTCCTGCTTCTCCTGCTCTTGCAGCCTCAATGGATGCATTCAGTGCCAGCAAGTTGGTCTGCTCGGAAATTGCATTGATGCCTTCAATGACTTCGTTCATATGATTAATGACTTCCATCAACGCATCCATATTCTTCTTCATCTCGGTAGATTCTGAGATTGCTTCTTTGGATAAGTCACGAATGGAGGTCAGCTCCTGCTGTCCATTCTCTATCTTCTTATAAATATCGGTAGTCTTCTCGGATACATCAATAATTGTATTGGTCAGACCCTCGTGGGCATTTCTTACTTCTTCTGCAATACTTGAAGTCTCTGCAGTTGCATCATGTATGGTCTTTGTGGATGCTGCAACATCCTCTGCCGCTGTTGTCATCTTTATGGTATCATGTCCAACTTTAAGACCTAAGTCACTCATTGCTGTTACTGCCTGCATATCTTCTCCATATACCTGTGCAAGCTGATGTCTGCCATCATTCAATCGATTATACACATTCTGCAGTTCCGGTGAACCTGCTGCATAATTTTCCTCTTTCATTTCACTGATTGCCTGAACCAGATTTACGATTTTTTTGTTCTTTCCCAATGCCATATATTTCCTCCAATCAATGCACTTCCGGTGCATTACGTTATACCTCTAATTTTGTACTGAATCTTGCCGATTGTCAACGACATTTTGTGATATTTTCCCAAATTTTTTTACTTTTTCTGCATTTTCTTTATGCAGAAAATATTTTTAAAAATGCTGCCAGTGCATGATAGTCTCTCATATCTGCCAGTTCTCTTGCAGAATGCATGGCAAGCATTGGAATTCCAATATCTGCCCCCTGCATCGGCAGATAGGAAACTGCAATCGGTCCAAGGGTCTGTCCCCCCGGCATACCGGAGCGGTTTACCTGCACCTGATATGGAATATCTTCCTTTTTACAAAGCTGCATCACCACCGCTGTTGCCTCGCTGTCAGAAAGGTATCGCTGGCTGGCGGATGTCTTTACGGTAATTCCTTTTCCCAGAATTACATCATTGGTAATATCTGATTTATTCGTATAATTCGGATGCACTGCATGGGCACCGTCTATAGATAAGAGAAATCCTCCCCGGAGCATATCATTTACTTCTGTTTCTGCCATTTCAAAGGACATTCCTATCTTTGTTATCATATCCTTAAGAAAACTGCTGTCTGCTCCCTGTTTAGAGCGGCTGCCGATTTCCTCATTATCAAATAATCCTGCTACAACCAGTGAATCTCCGGCAGTTTTCTCACACATTGCTTCCACAATCGCTGCTACCGATGCCAGATTATCGATTCTCGGAGAAGAAAGAAGCGTCTTATCACTTCCTATCAATTCCGGTTCATCCATATTGGTAAGGAATAAATCATAACTTAAAATCTCTTTTGCTTCTGCTCCAAGCTGCTCTTTTAAGTAATCCGCAAAAAAGTTCTCTGTATCTTCTCTGTCCTGTCCTATTCCAAGCAGCGGAAGCAGTTCCCTTTGCATATCATATTCCTGTTTTCCGCCTGCTTCCCGGTTCAGATGCGGTGCTAAGGACGGGATCACTGCTACCGGCTCCTCACTTCCAAAAAGCCTTACTTCCGGTGCAAATGGCTGTTCTGATTCCAATACGACTTTTCCATAAATTCCAAGTGGACGATCAAACCATGTATTTTTTAACATGCCACCATATGTTTCCACATTTAACTGCTGGTAATCCTTCGTCTTTACCTCAGGATTCGGTTTTATCTTAAAGCATGGAAAATCTGTATGGGCTAGCATCAGGCGGAGTGCCGTCTTTCTTCCCATCTGCTCCGGAACAGAAAATGTAACCAACATTCCTGCATAAGGTCTTACGAAATATTTTCCACCAGTCTGTAACGCCCATGGTTCCTGTATCTTTAATTCTTCAAAGCCTGCCATCTGCAGCTGCTCTTTTGCCCATTCTGCTGCATGATATGGTGATTTTCCTTTTGATAAAAGGTCTGTTATTTTCTGCATGCCATACGCCTTCCTTACATGAATTTTTCTATGACAAGTGCCACTCCGTCTTCATCATTGGAAGTGGTAATATAATCTGCAACTTCTTTTACTTCCGGCTGTGCATTTGCCATTGCGACACCAAGTCCTGCAAATGCAATCATGGATTTGTCATTAAATCCATCTCCACAGCAGATCATCTGTTCCTTCTTTTCTCCCAGATGCTCTAACAGTTTTCCAAGAGAATATGCCTTATCAATGGATGGCGGAACAATCTCTACGAAAAACGGTTCTGAAC
>JBNMJI010000199.1:0-3678 GCA_050873725.1 Roseburia sp. | reverse complement strand
CTCCACCTTTGATTCCAAAACACGGTCCTAAAGACGGCTCACGAAGTGCCAGTACCGCTTTTTTACCAAGTAAAGCCATTGCCTCACCAAGTCCGATACTTGTTGTTGTCTTTCCTTCACCGGCAGGTGTCGGGTTAATAGCGGTTACAAGAACCAGCTTACCATCTTCTCTGTCTTTTACAAACTCCCATAATTCATCGGAAATTTTTGCTTTGTATTTTCCGTAAAATTCCAGTTCATCCTCGTTTATTCCGAGCTTCTCTGCTACCTTCTTAATATGTACCAGTTCTGCTTCCTGTGCAATTTCAATATCTGACTTCATCTTCATTTCCTCCTCATGGATTGTATTATATAAATCTTTCTTAATTACCCTCTTCAATAAATGCATCCAGCTGCTCCGGAGACATTAATACCTGTCGTGGTTTAGTTCCCTCGTCCGGCCCTACTACGCCAGCCTCTTCTAACTGATCCATAATTCTTGCCGCCCGGTTAAAACCAACTTTAAAATAACGCTGAATCATTCCGATGGAACCTTTGTCTTTATCAATCAAAAGCTTGGCTGCATCTAAGAAATATGCATCTCTGTCATTCCCATCACCAGATGCCGTATCAGCACCGGTGCTTGCAGATACGGAAATATTGTTCATCCGCTCTTCAATATCACTGCTGTAGCCTTCACCCTCATTGTGTTCCTTTAAGAATTCAACCACATCTGATACCTCTTTATCGGAAACGAATGCGCCCTGTACACGAAGCGGTTTCTGTAAGCCCTGCGGATAATAAAGCATATCGCCTTTTCCTAAAAGCTTTTCCGCACCGTTCATATCAAGAATGGTTCTTGAATCTACACCGGATGTTACGGAAAATGCAATTCGGGACGGCATATTTGCCTTAATCAGTCCGGTAATGACATTTACGGAAGGACGCTGTGTTGCAATGACAAGATGGATTCCTGCCGCTCTTGCAAGCTGTGCCAGACGGCAGATAGCATCTTCCACATCACCCGGTGCCACCATCATCAAATCTGCCAACTCGTCTACGATAATAACAATCTGCGGCATCTTCTTAGGTTTATCCGGGTCATCAATATCTTTGATTCCCTCTACCTTCTGATTATAGCCCTTCAAATCACGGACACCATATTCTGCAAACTTCTGATAACGATCCGTCATTTCAGCTACTGCCCAGTGCAATGCACCTGCCGCCTTCTTCGGGTCTGTAACAACCGGAATAAACAGATGCGGGATTCCATTGTATACACTTAATTCAACCACTTTCGGGTCAATCATGATAAGCTTTACATCCTCCGGATTTGCCCGGTACAGAATACTCATAATAATCGTATTGATACAGACTGATTTACCGGAACCGGTAGCTCCTGCAATCAAAAGATGCGGCATCTTTGCAATATCTGCAATCATGACCTTTCCGGCAATATCTTTTCCGGCTGCAAAAGCAATCGGTGATTTATTGGCATGAAACTCTTCTGATTCTACCAGATCACGGAACATAACCGGAATACTTTCTTTGTTCGGCACCTCGATACCAATGGCTGCTTTGCCCGGAATCGGTGCTTCGATTCGGATATCTGCCGCTGCAAGATTCATCTTAATGTCATCAGATAAGTTTACAATCTTGCTGACCTTTACACCCATTTCCGGCTGGAATTCATATCTCGTTACTGCCGGTCCGCAGTTGATAGCTGTAATCGTAATATTTATTCCAAAGTTCTTTAAGGTCTCTTTTAATTTTGCCGCTGTCTGGTTCAGATAATCTCTGGTATCACCGGATGCACCGGCATTTCCCTTTTTCAGTAAATCTACCGGCGGGAATACATATCTGCCACCGGAACTTTCCTGTTTTACGATGGATTCTTCTACAGCCGCTACTTCGTCTTCGATTTCCATCTTATCCTGCTTTTTATTCTTCCTTGGCTTTTCTTCTTCCATTGCAGGATGTGCCGGTTCTTTTGGCATATAGCTTTCTGCCTTTGGCTCTGCAATTGATTCCGGCTCAAACACAGGTTCAGATGCAGGTTCAATGACCGGTTCTACCGGTTTTACCTCTGCTCTATGTATCGTTGCCACCGGCTCATTCAGCGTATGGATTACCGGCTCCTGCCATACTGGCTGTTCCATTTCCCGGCTGCCGTTGGTTGCCGTAAGCGCAACTTTATTTTCTTCCTGTACCACAGGCATATCTTCGATATCGCTCAAAGTAATTTCATTAATATCATCTGATTTGACTTTCTTTTTATCCGGGGATGGTAATTTGGTATCCAATGCCACACCGCTTACCTTCTTTTCCATCCGTCGTCTTGCCTGCTCTTTTTCTCTTTCTTTCTCCCGCTCTTCCCGGCGTTCCTTGGCAGCGTCCATCCGGCGAATCGCATCATCCTTGGCAGAATCGTAAATGACTTTTCCGCCTTTTTGCATACCCTTCATAATAGAGCGTTCCGTAATCAGCACCAGCGAAATAATCAATACGATAATATCAATGACATAAGTACCCGGCACACCAAAATTCGGACACAGAAGCTGTTCTAATAATCCACCGATAATACCGCCACCGGCTTTATTGTCAAAGCCATATTGGAAAGCAGATATCGCTCCGGCTTCCTTGCTGCTGTCTGTTACCATCTGCACAAACAGGCATAAAAAGGATACAAATAATACCGCTGCCACAATTTTGACTGCCGCTACTTTATTTTCCCGGTTAGACACTGCGAACACCACTGCCAAAAAGAGACAGATTGGGAATACATATGCCATTAATCCAAATATTCCAAAGAAAAAGGAACTGACTCCGCTTCCGATTTTTCCGCCGATTCCAAAATTAGCAAGCAGCAAAGCAATACAGACTGCCAGTGCAATCCAAAGAATCACTTCATTCCGGAAGGATTCCTGCTGTTCCCGCTGTTTTCTTGCCTTTGAAGCTGTTGTTCTCGTTGTTTTCTTCTTCTGAGTTGTCTTTTTTCTAGTTCCAGTTGCCATTTCAATCTCCCGTTTACATATAAAAATATCCTCCAATTGATACCAGTCCCATTATGAGACAGTAGATGGAAAATATCGTAAATTTCTTTTTCCGCACTATTACCAGCATGGTCTTAATGCAAATATAACCAACTACCGCTGCCACCAGCGTTCCAACTATGTAATTCAAAATATCTGCAGACTGTAATGCTGCAAATTCAACATCCTTAATCTCTACTACCAGTGCTCCCAGTATTGCCGGAATTGACATAATAAAAGAATATTTTACCGCAAATTTACGGGTCATTCCAGTAGAAAGACATGCTGTGATTGTGGTTCCTGACCGTGATAAGCCCGGCATGGTTGCGATTCCCTGACTGATACCAATTAAAAATGCATTGGTATAAGTTACCTGTTTGGGTGTCTTGCCGCCATCTGGAATCCGGTCTGCAATAAATAAAAGCACTGCCGTAATAATCAGGCAGATTCCCGGAACCAGTAAAATCTGCTCTGCAGCAGACACCAGATCTTTCGCTGCAATTCCAATAATTCCGGTTGGAATAGTGGAAACAATGACAAGCATCACAAATTTCCGGTAGCTGTTATGCACGATTTTCCGGTAAGGTAAATCCTCTTTTGTTATCACACGTTTAAAAAAGGTTGCCACATTTACAAAAAAATCGCCGATAATGGCAAAGCCTTCTTT
>JBNMJI010000198.1:0-3692 GCA_050873725.1 Roseburia sp. | reverse complement strand
ACCTAATACATAGCTGCTTGCGATATTATAATAAATTTCTTCTTTTCCTGCATCAAACAACAGTCCCAGAATAATATTCTTAATAAAAATTACTGCCATCGGTGCAAACATCAAAATCATGGAAATAATACATAATTTGTCTGCCTGCTTCTTATCTTCCGGAGAGAGCTCCGGTCGTGGCATTTTTCCCTGTCGTGGCGGCATATTCGTTGGCATCGGCGGTCTCTGCTGCATCTGCATGTTTGGCGGCATCGGTCTGCCCTGCTGCATCTGCATATTCGGCGGCATTGGTCCACCTTGCTGCGGCGGCATATTCGGTGGCATCGGCGGTCTCTGCTGTGACGGCATGTTTGGTGGCATCTGGTTCCACTGATTATTCATAATTTATCCCTTTACCCTTTCTCAATACATATTACATTTCCTGCAACTTTTATCAGAGTGCTTTTTTCTCTTTAATCGGCTGTTCCTCATCACAACTATAGGTCAGTTTCTCTCCATAGGTCTGCTCGTAAACAGCTTTCCACGCTTCATAATTCTTATCCCGCATCTCACAGGCATTCTGCGCCCGTTTCTTATTCGGATCCGGATAAATCGGTTCACAGAAATGCACCGTATATTCCTGCACATAGAATCCGTCATCATCTAAAACATCACTGTCTTCCATGGTAATAAATACGGGAAGTACCGGCTTATTATTTCTGGCAGCGAAGGTAAATGCGCCCTTCTGCAGCGGTCTTGGTTTCCGGTAATTCCACCACATTCCCTGCTCCGGATAGACAAGTACAAACTGATTTTTCTCTAATACCCTGTCTACGGCAGCAATAAATTTCTCCATGGTCTTAAAATTAGAGCTTAACGGCAGTGTGTTGCAATGGCGCATTAACACTCCGTAAAATCCCGGAAATCCGGTATAATTGCCTTCCCGGATTACACGGTACATTTTTTTCTTTTTCAATTTACCCTGCTCGAAGGCAAGCTGGATGGCAAAGCTGTCAAATGCATTGAAATGGTTACAGGTAATGACTGCTCCGTCTGCTACTTTTTCAAGATTTTCAATGCCTTTGTATTCTTTGATTATCAACTGCTTTTTCTTTATCAGCATATTGACAAACCATCTTGCTACTTTAAATGCATATTTGGTCTGTGTCTTGCTCTTTAAACTTCTTGGAAGATAATTAATATCTTCCGGCATCAGAACCGGTGCCGGTGGATTTTCTTCTGCATCTTCTGAAAATCTTCCTTCCCGCTCCAGTTCCTCTATGTGAGCAAGCAGTGCGAGCTTGTTTTCTGATTTTCCGGCTTTTTCCATCTTGCGAAGATAATTATCTTCTCTGTTAATCTCAGATACCGCAAGCTGGATTAATTTCTCACCAGACACACTGTCATTGCGGCGCTGCTCATCGGTATAATTGGCAAGTCCTTCTTTTATGGCATCATAATCCGCTGTCATCTTCGCATATTTCCAGAAATACTCTGCCAGACGACAGTCTTCATAATGCCATGGTTTTGCAGCCATATTAAAATGGAATAATCCCACCTCTTCTTCCGGGCAGGCAAGTTCTCCAAATACCTGTGCATTCCACTTCGGTTCCATATAAAGCACCTGATTCTTGCAAATCAGATTCAGGTAATCCTGATCCTGCGCTACCACAAAAAGATAGATGTGAAGCATCTCTAAGAATTCATCTAAAAGATGATTTTCACGGAACTGACTGCAGTTCATCAGCATTACTCCGGCATTGAAATATCTGGCACGCTTTACGCCTAATACCTTTTCTACATAATCACCTAAGATATCGGTCTGTGCTACCACACGGTCCGGGCAGACTCCGGCATATAATTTACCAAGCTTATGGTCATATAATTCTGCAATATTTCCCACTACGATGGTATCGCTGTCAATATAAAGTGCCTTGCGGTACTGTGGAAACATATCCGGAATAAAAAGCCGGAAATATGTTGTGTTGGAATAATAGTCACGAATCGGAAGCTTATCTGCAATGCTCCTCATCTTGTCTGTAACATCCACAAAATCAATTGCAAATTCTTCATCTGCCATGGCAAGCACTTTTGCCTGGATTGCTTTCGTAATTCCCATATGTAAAACATAAATATGATATTTCCGGCTGCGGTCTGCATTTTCCATGATGGACTTCATTGAAACCATCGTATATTTTACAAATCCTTCATCGCAGGCAAAGAAAATCGGTATCTCCGCTTTCTTCCCATACTGTGATAAACTCTTCATTTCCATAAATTAACTCCTTACCTCTTAGTGTCCTGTTCAAATTTCTTTTTCAGATAAATATATTCGAACAGAATATCATCAAACGCTTCATACTTAAAAATTCTGTGAATTGCACTGACATTCCACTGCTTAATATTTGCCGTATGCGGATATGGCAGGTAAAAAAGCCGTTTGGAAAAATGTCTGATTATTGTACTCTTATGTAAGAACTTCTGGTCATTATATTTCTGCGGCAGCATTTTCTTTGCCGTGGTACTTCTGTATACTGCATCCTGATCCGCAAACAGTAATTTTTTTGTCTTAATGAGATGTCTTGCTTTTTCAAAAAGGCCTGTTTTCTTAATCTCTGCCATATTAAAAAGCAATACTCCCGCATTGATATAGTTTGGATTGATTAAATATTTTCCATAGTGGTCTCTTGCTGCAGCATACTCATACCCTTTTACATCAATGTCATATAAAAGCTCCGGCTCCCGGTTAAATAAAATATCTGCATCCAGATAAAGAAGCTTATCCGGGATTTCCGGAATCTTATCTGCAAACAGACGAAGCAGGGTATATGGTGAACAATACGCACCTTCGTTCGGACAGCCTGCAAATTCTTCTTTATAAATATCTGTCACATCAATCTTGATTACAATATTTTCTTTGTTATAGGACTTTGCTACCTCATTTAAAAATGCAATCTGCTCATCACTCACCGGCAGAAAATCGTCTCTTAAATGTGATACATCCATTGTAAAAATGTAGATGCGGTATGGCTCTGTCGATTTCGTCCGCATAAAAATGGACAGCATCCCGGTCAGTATTCCATCAAATACTTTGACATTCCCCGAAAATAGAATATTTCTCATACATCACCTTTTTTGATATAAGTAGCAAGTACAAGGGTGTTCCTGCTGCTTCTTTCTTTCATCTGTTCATAAACCCTGTTTCTAAGGTCTGCTTTCTGCTCTTTTCCTCGCAATTTCGCATCCGGATAAAACGGACCATCCACATAGGTTACTATCTGCGGCTTTTTACTATGCTTCCGTTTCTGATATGTATTGGTAAAACAGATTACCGGGCATTGATACTGCACCGGATAACGGAAGGAAGAATCCTTAAAAGGACGTATCTTCGTATAATAAGGCCAGATATGTGCCTCCGGATATATCATCACGCATTTTTTCGCAGTGATTTTCTTTCCGATTTCTTCTAAGAAATGTTTCATGGCATCCTTATCATCCGGCAGCGGCAACGCCCCAAGATATGGCGTTACTTTTCCGAAAAAGGGCATAGAAACATTATTCGGATGCACAATCACATATACGTCCGTCGGATGTGCCAGCATTGTGGGAATCAGGGCATCTGCTCCTGCATTGGTATGATTTCCGTAGAGGAAAAATCCCTGTCCCTTTAACGCTTTTATTTTTTCCCGTCCCACTATCTTATGACGGTATTT
>JBNMJI010000197.1:0-3693 GCA_050873725.1 Roseburia sp. | reverse complement strand
TGGAGAGCACGCATTTTCTTATTGTGATGATATAGATGAAGTATACATAAATAATAGCTCTTTGGATATTGGCGAATATGCATTTTATGATAGTGGAAAGGATATGAAAGCTACCTTTGAAAATTGTACAGGAGAGTTGGAAAATAAGGCATTTCAAACATGTGATATTGTAAATTTGAGCATCGGGGATAGCGAACTGGAAATCGGAGAGCATACTTTTTCTTACTGCAATCATCTGACCGCAGCAACCATAGAAAACAGTAATATTGAGATTGGAAAATATGCATTCTACGATGCCGGTGATGATGCAGAAGTGAATATTAACAATAGCAGCGTGGAAATGAGAGACAAAGCATTTCAGACAGCATCTGTTATGACACTTTCAATACAGGAAAGTGGCACTATAATCGGGGAACATGCATTTTCTTATTGTGAAGATTTGAAAAATGTTACGATTGGAGCAAATGATACAGAAATAGATAAATATGCATTTTATGGCTGTACATCATTGGAAAATGTAGCAATTGCAACGGATTCAGATAATGATAGTTTGAAAATAGCAATTAAAGATAAGGCGTTTCAAAATTGTGCAATACAGAATCTGGTAATAGGGCGTGGGGAGGTAAACATCGGAGAGCATGCGTTTTCCTATTGTGAGAATTTGACAAATGCAGAGTTTATGGGAGACTCGTTAGAAGTTAGAAAGTATGCATTCTATTCATGCCCAGACAGTCTCCAGATAAAGTATAAAGGAGAAATATACAATAAAGACAGTATTGAAGCCGTAGAATAAAAAAATAAAAAATTTTTCAAAAAATAAAACCTGCCATAATATTTTCCCGTCATATAAGTGAAAACAATAAAAAAGACCGATGAAACATCGGAGAAAAGAGGAAAATATTATGGCAAAAGAAAAAAGAAATCTTTATGAAGAAGTAGAATTTGGTAACAATTATGGTTATGCAATGCAGGTAAAACAGGAGGCAGAGGCACAGTTATGTGAGATACAGAAAATCTGGAGTCTGGCAATTGCCGGAACGGTTTGTGGAGGTATCGGAATGGTGCTGGCATTTCATCCTATTTTTATTATGATAGGATTTATCTTGGGCTGTGTTTGTTACAGCAAAGTAGGTGGTTTTGGAATAGCGGCAAAATGGGCATGGAACATTGCAAAATTTGGCTGGTTTGTAGTTCCGTATTTCCCGATTGATTTATTAGTCGGTGCAATCGCATTGTGTTTAGGTTTCCTTTCCTTATTCTTCCTGCCACTTTTAGTGGTTAATCATATCAGAAAACAGGCACGACAGAACCTGAAACTGGCAGAAGCATTCTTATATACATATCCACAGAATAGCGGAGCGGTTGCATAGGTATTTTCTTGTCAAAAACTGTCGAAATCCGCGAAAAACCGCGAAATGTTTGACTTCCATATTGAAAAATAATATGATGAGACCGATAATAATAAGTGCATAATTTTACTAGTTGAAGTTGGCAGAATATAGCATATGAGTAGAAGTAAAGGGTGGTGCTAGAAATGAGTTTGGTTTTTACCAATGACAACTGTATCGGTTGTAACAAATGCATTCGTGTGTGTCCATGTCCGGGTGCATGTGTATCGGTCACGACAGAGGAAGGCAAGGAGCGGATTCAGGTTGATCCTGCAAAATGTATAGCGTGTGGAGCATGCATGGATGCCTGTAAACATGGCGCAAGAGAATATGAAGATGATACGGAACGTTTTTTCGCAGATTTGGCAAAGGGAGAGCAGATTTCAATTCTTTTAGCTCCGGCATTCAAGGCAAATTATCCGGGAGATTATGAGCGGGTATTAGGCGGCTTGAAGAATCTTGGAGTGAACCGTATCATCAGCGTATCCTTTGGCGCAGATATTACAACCTGGGGATACCTCAATTATGTTAAGAAATACAATTTTACCGGTGGAATTTCCCAGCCATGTCCGGCAGTGGTAGGTTATATTGAACATTATTTGCCGGAATTGCTTCCGAAGCTGTTCCCGGTACATAGTCCGATGATGTGCAGTGCAATTTATGCAAAGCAGGAGATGGGAATCACGGATAAACTGGCATTTATCAGTCCGTGTGTTGCAAAATGGTCAGAGATACATGACCCGAATACGGAGGGTTATATATCCTATAATGTGACATTTGACCATTTGATGAAATATGTAAGAGAGCATAATATATCCGGCGCATTCGCCAGTGATGAAATTGAATATGGACTTGGTTCCATCTATCCGATGCCGGGTGGTTTAAAGGAAAATGTATACTGGTTCTTAGGGGAAGATGTATATATCCGCCAGATAGAAGGCGAGAAGCATGCTTACCATTATTTAGAGAACCACAAAGAAGAAATTGCAAAAGGAATGAATAAGGAATTATTCATTGATGCATTGAACTGTGGCATGGGCTGTATTTACGGAACCGGCGTAGAAGACGAAATTGCAAGAACAGATACGGCTTTATATAATATCCATCAGATACAGGAGAATTGTAAGAAGAATACGAAGAACAGTGCATGGTCGAGAAAACTGACTCCGGAGCAGCGTCTTGCAAAATTAAATAAGCAGTTCTCCAAATTAAAACTGGAAAATTATCTTCGAAAATATACAGACCGTTCAGAAGAGTGTCATTATAAACTTCCATCCGCAGAAGAACTAAATCAGATTTATGATGAGATGGGTAAGAAGACCAAGGAAGCAAGATGTATCGATTGTGAATGCTGTGGATATGAAAGCTGTGAAAAGATGGCATTTGCTATTTACAATGGCTTTAATAAGAAAGAAAACTGTATTCATTTTGTAAAGGATACGGTAGAGGAAGAGAAGCAGAGAGCATTAGAGCTTGCCGATGAAATCAAGGCAGAGAAAGATGTGGTAGTAAAACAGCAGGAGAACATTAAGACAACGGTGGAAACCGTCAATGATTTATTTGTATCCCTTTATGATTCTGTAGATGATATGGTGAATGGAAACGAAAGCAATGCAACAGAATGCAGTGCAGTATCACAGGATATTGGTAATGTTTCCGACTTCTGCGAGAAGCTGACCGGCAGAATGCAGGAGATAAATGCATTGTTAGAATCCATGGCAGAAAATAATCAGGAAGTAGTTTCCATTGCTGCTCAGACCAATCTTCTGGCATTGAATGCCAATATTGAAGCAGCCCGTGCAGGAGAGGCAGGAAGAGGATTTGCAGTAGTTGCAGATGAGATAAATAAACTGGCAATGAATTCTAAGGATACGGCATCCCGAAGCACAGAGAGTCAGGCAAAGGTAAAAGAATCCATTGCGGAGATTATCAAAGATGCGGATGAACTGGAAAATGTTGTAAATGATACCGGCAACCGGATTCAGAATCTTGCTGCAGCAACGGAGGAGATTGCAGCATCTTCCAATGTAATTTTAAGTGCAGCAAATAGTGTGAAGAGCACACTGGAACAATTGTAAAAAGGTTTGCAGGGCATTAGATGAGAAATCCTCCGGTTGCATTCTATCTTTCTTTGGAGTATGATTGCGTTGGTATGAGACAGGTTAACTCATACGAATGACAGATGTACAGGAGGAGAAAGACATCATGAAAATGAAAACCAGACAAATTACAGTTACTGCAATTATGCTTGCAATCTGTATTGCAAGTCAGTTCTTTAAGAACTTAAGTGTATACATAACAGGAC
>JBNMJI010000196.1:0-3718 GCA_050873725.1 Roseburia sp. | reverse complement strand
TTGCTGCACAGTGTGAGAAGGAAAAAGGCTGGGTTTTAGTTCAGGATACTGCGTGGGAAGGATATGAAAAGATTCCTACCTGGATTATGCAGGGCTACACGACGATGGCGTTGGAGGCAATTGAACAGCTTCAGGGTGAAAAGCCGACACACATTTTCCTGCAGGCAGGTGTGGGAGCGATGTCAGGAGCGTTAGCAGCTTTTTTTGCAGATTATTATCAGAAAGCAAAACCGACAATTGTTATCGTGGAGCCAAATAAAGCGGACTGTATTTTCCGCACAGCCGAGGCGGACGATGGAAAGCTTCATGTAGTGACAGGAGATATGAATACAATTATGGCAGGACTTGCCTGCGGAGAACCATGTACGGTTGGATGGGATATGCTGGGAAGTTATGCAGACCATTTTGTATCCATGCCGGATTATGTGGCAGCGAAAGGAATGCGAATTCTCGGAAACCCAATAACAGGGGATGAAAAGGTAGTTTCTGGTGAAAGCGGAGCTTCTACTACAGGTTTTGTGGCAGAGCTTATGATGAATGAAAGTCTGGAGTATCTTAGAAAAGAGATTGGAATCAATAAAGATTCGAAAGTATTATGTTTTTCCACTGAAGGAGATACGGATCAGGAAAATTACAGAAATATTGTGTGGGACGGCTTACATCCAAGCTTTTAATAAAAAATAAAAAACAGGAGGATACACAATTATGATGACAATTAATGGAGAACGTATGTTAGAAAGAGTTCGTGCACTTGGAGCAATCGGAAAGGATGCAGAAGGAAGAAGAACAAGACTTGCTGCTTCTGATGAAGACAAGGCAGGAAGAGATGCAGTTGTAGAATGGATGAAAGATGCAGGTCTTAAAGTTGTTGTTGACCGTATCGGAAATATCTTTGGTATTTGGGAAACAGAAGAGAACAAAGATAAAAAACCGCTGATGGTTGGTTCTCATATTGACTCCGTTATCAATGCCGGACAGTATGATGGATGTATCGGTGTTATCGGTGGAATCGAGGTAATCAAGACACTGCAGGAGGCAGGGCTGAAAACTGAAAGACCAATTGTTGTTGGTGCATTTACCAATGAAGAAGGTGTTCGTTATTCACCAGATATGATGGGCTCTCTTGTATATGCTGGCGGTATGGACATTGAAGAAGTTTTAAAAACAGTTGGAACAGACGGAACCATTCTTGGAGAAGAATTAAAGAGAATTGGTTATGAAGGAACTGTAGAGCCAGGATTTTTACAGCCGGAAGCATTTGTAGAGTATCATATCGAGCAGGGACCAATCATGGATGTAGAAGGTATCCAGATTGGAGCAGTAGAAAATCTGCAGGGAATTCACTGGCAGAGAGTAACGATTGAGGGTGCTGCAAACCATGCAGGAACTACACCAACCAGACTTCGAGTAGATGCCGGACTTGCTGCAGCAAGAGTAAATGTATTTTTAAGAAATCTTGTTGAGAAATCTGGCGGAGTTGCCACAGTAGGAACAATCGAGTTTGAGCCAAATGCTGTAAATGTTATTCCATCAAAAGCGGTATTTACTGTAGACCTTCGTAACCCAAATAAAGAAAAACTGGATGCAGATGAAAAAGCATTAGCAGAATATTTCAAAACACTGGAAGAAACAGACAAAGTAAAAATTTCAACAGAGCGTATGACAGAGTTTGATCCGGTTCTTTTTGACGAAGGAATCGTAAAGAGAATTGAAGCGGCAGCCGCAGCCCGTGGATTAAGTACAAAACGTATGACTTCCGGTGCAGGACAGGATGCACAGATGCTTGCCAGAATTTGTCCTACAGCAATGATTTTTGTGCCAAGTGTAAAGGGAATCAGCCACAATCCAGCAGAATATACACCAGATGAAAATGTAATCGAAGGAGCCAATGTATTTCTGGATGTCGTAGCAGATATGGCAGGCGCAAAATAAAGAAGTTAGGGGTGTAGTTACGTTATGCAAATGTTGATTAATCTTGCTAATTGGCTCTGGTCTAATGTCTTAGGATATGCGTTGATTGCGGTTGGGGTATTTTTCGCAATCAGGCTGGGTGTTCCACAGATACGGCATTTTGGCCGGGCTGTACATACAATGAAAAAAAGTCTCCGGGGTTCCGGAGACGGCGTTTCTGGTTTTGGTACATTAATGGCTGCTCTTGGCGGGCAGCTTGGAACCGGAAGTCTGGTAGGTGTAAGCAGTGCACTGGTAGCTGGAGGGCCGGGAGCTGTATTCTGGATGTGGATAACCGCTCTTTGCGGAATGACAGTCAGTATGGCAGAAACAATTCTTGGTCAGTTATTCCGGAAGAAAGAAGAAGATGGCGGGTATACAGGAGGTCCTTCCTATTATATTGAACGCGGGCTGGGAAGCAGGGCTCTCGGTGTTGTGATTGCCGTTTTATATGTCCTTGGAATTGGATTCTCCATCTGCTCTCTCCAGACAAACTCCATTGCCAATGCATTTACTGGTGTTGTAAATATTAATCCACTGATTCCGGGTATTATTGTTGTTATTCTTGCATTTATGGTAAATGTAGGAGGGATGAAGAGGTTGACCAACGCCTCTTCTGTAATTGTACCATTTATGGTAATCGTTTATTTTGTAGTTGTAGCCTTTATTATCCTGACAAATATTCAGAATATACCAACCATCTTCACCTTGATTTTTAAAGGTGCCTTTACTGGAAAAGCCGTTGTTGGCGGAGTTGGCGGCTGGACAGTAGCCAATGCTTTCCGAAATGGTGTGGCCAGAGGAATGTTCTCTAATGATGCCGGTAATGGATGTGCGGCAATTATGCACGCATCTGCCGATGTAAAACATCCAGTAGATCAGGGTCTGCTTGGAATGGTAGGAACATTCATCACAACAATTGTTGTATGCACATTAACTGCAATGGCGATTCTTATGACAGGTGCTCTTGGTTCAGGAAATGACGGTATTCAGTTACTTCAGACAGCATTTGATTCTGCGATTGGTTCCGTCGGAAGCTGGATCATCTTCCTTGCAATGTTTTTATTTGGCTTTACCACTCTCCTTGCAGACATGCATTACGGAGAAGCGAATATTACTTATATTTTTAAGGAAAAAGCCAAAGTTCCCATTTGGATTTACAGAGCAATATTAGCTGTAATCCTCATCGTTTCCAGTACAGTCACATTGACAACAATCTGGGCAATGGTAGATTTGTTCCTCGGATTTATTGTTCTTATTAATATATTTGCCATGGTATACCTGAACAAACAGATAAAATATGTTTATGACAATTATTTTTATCAGGTGAAATCAGGAAAAGAGCAACCTGTATGGAACTATGATTTTGATATTATGAAAATAGATTTAAAGGATGTAGAAAATCCAAAAGAAAGATAGAGCATTTTTCAAAAACGCTCTGGAATATTTTTCAAACACAATTTAGTTAGTTATACCATAATTTCTCTTAAGTTATTGGGAGCTGTCCATATGGATGGCTCCCGTATTTTCATCATTATATTTTTTATGAAAATGTATCTTGACAAAATTTTGGAATTTTACTACAATAAGAAACATAATGTTTGTCAAAGACGAAGACGGAAAGAAGTAGCTGTTATTGATGCATTCCAGAGAGTGACCGGCTGGTGGGAGGTCATGTGCCAGATAATGAGTGAATACATTCCTGAGTTGCACACCGAATGGAACGAAGCTTTTATTTTGTACATTTTGTTTCTAGTAGGCTGTGACG
>JBNMJI010000195.1:0-3745 GCA_050873725.1 Roseburia sp. | reverse complement strand
CTTTATAAATACTGTTATTTCAACTATTTTAAGGAAAGGCTTCTTGAAGGAAATATCTACCTGTGATAAAATAAAATTAATTATACTTACAGGGAAAGTAAGTACTCAGTTGCCGGATATACCCGGAAAACTGCCAGTGGCAGATCTTTATGGTTTGCTCCTGCTACTTAGCGAAAAATAAAAAGTCACGGAGGATTTTTACAATGGAAGAAGCAAAGCAGAACATCAAACAAAAGAAGGATTCTTACAATCTGAGAATTGTGACGGCTGTATTAGTATTAACAGTGCTGGTTTTGGGCGAGTTATATGTGATGATTAACTATCCGACCAATTATGTGGCATTGATTGTGCTTACAGTTGTAGCTCTGGCTGATATTTATATTCTGATTGCCAGTGCAATCCAGAAAAATTATAAGAAAGAAATCGACCAGTACGAACAGTATGATAATCTGTTTAAGTCAGAAAAAGCTTCTTATCTTGTAACCCGTAAATCCTTTGAAGATATTGCAGACCAGCTTGACCGTATTGAGGAGGCAGCCGGTTCACCGACAAAGGATATCATAGATGCACAGAAATCCATTGCCAAAGTTACCATAAGCCGTAACAAAGAGAATTCCGATGCATTGATGAATTCCAATGACAAATTATTAGAGCAGATATTCAATCTTTCCGACCGCCTGGATAATCTTGAGAAGAGCATGTTAGAGCAGCAGCGTATCGTAGCTGAGAATGCCAACAAAGACCTTCTGTTAAAACAGCAGGAAATGGCAGGTTCCATCAAAGAAATGGAATTGTCCATCCGTAATACCATATTAGCTGAAGTAGGAAAAATAAATGTTGCACCAACCGTTGCTTATACAGCAGCACCGGTACAGCCGGCACCTGCAGCATATGCACAGGCAGCGCAGACAGCAGAAGAACCAGTTGCACCAATCGAGGAAGCAATGGCAGAAGAACCGGTTGCACCAATCGAAGAAGCAATGGCGGAAGAGCCGGTTGCACCAATTGAGGAAGAAATGGCGGAAGAACCGGTTGCACCAATCGAGGAAGCAATGGCAGAAGAGCCGGTCGCACCAATCGAAGAAGCAATGGCAGAAGAGCCGGTTGCACCAATCGAGGAAGCAATGGCGGAAGAACCGGTTGCACCAATCGAAGAAGCAATGGCAGAAGAGCCGGTTGCACCAATCGAAGAAGCAATGGCAGAAGAGCCGGTCGCACCAATCGAAGAAGCAATGGCGGAAGAGCCAGCAACAGCCGAAGAGGAGATGCCGGATTTAGCAGAGGATGATTTATTAAATATAGATGCCTTGTTCGGAAATGATGAAGAATCTGAGGTTTCGGAAAATGCAGCTGAAACAACAGAAGCTGCAGAAGAAAGCGCAGAACCGGAAGCTGAAGAAGCGGTCGGATTTGATGATACACTTGGATTCGCAGATGAAGAGCCGGTAGAAGCAGAGCCGGAGCTTGGAATGCCGGAGGAACCGGAAGAACCTGCATTTACAGAAGAGATGGTAAATACCATCGATGAACCGGTTACGGAAATGAACTCCGATCCGAATCATATGATGACACCGGAAGAGATTGCAGCGCTCATTGCAAATGCAGGCGCAGCTATGGAAGAAGCGCCGGTTGTAACAGAAGATGCTATTTCTGAAGAATCTGAGCCAATAACGGAAACGGAACCTGTGGCAGAACCGGTTGTGGAAGAGCCGGCAGCAGCAGAGCCGGTAGCAGAAGAACCAAAGGCAGCAGAGCCTGTTATCGAGACAAATTCCGATCCGAATCACATGATGACACCGGAAGAAATTGCAGCATTATTTGCTAATTTGTAATTTACAAATTTTTTACAAAAAAATAAAAAATTACTTGCAATTCGATAAATTCTATTATATAATAGTCCTTGCGTTAAGCAATGCGCCACTAGCTCAGCTGGCAGAGCACCTGACTCTTAATCAGGGTGTCCAGGGTTCGAACCCCTGGTGGCGCATGTAAAGTACCGATTTTGTGGACGTGGAGCCATGGGGTTGGTGCTTTTTTTTGTTGAAAAATATCTATAAGAAAAATATCTGCAAGAAGCTGTCGGAGGCAGGTTCTGCAGGTGCAAAATAAGAAATGGTGAAAATATCATTTACTTATTCAGAATATTTTTTACTTCTTTAAAAGACTTTTGAATTGTAGTAAATTTAGTATGAAGGGCAGGCTTACGGTAGGAAAAGAGCAAAGCCTTTCTGGAAAAGCGGTTGGATTTGAATTTCATGAGGAGCATATCCTTTTTTAGTTATCATATGCAAAATGTAATTATATGTGAAGAAAGATATATAAAGAGGAAATCATTTGGAAAAGAAAATTCTGATTGCCTGTGCAATGCAGCAGGATGAGATTGAAAAGTGCAGAAAACAATTAAATATATCATATCCCGCTGTTTATCTGCAGCGTGGACTGCACAGAGACCCGTCTGTATTAAGAAACCTGCTACAACAGGAGATTGACCGGCATCAGGACGTTGATATAATCCTGTTAACCTATGGACTGTGCGGTCGTGGCACAGAAGGGATTGTAAGCCGTAATACAGAACTTGTAATGCCACGTTTTCACGACTGTATCCACCAGCTTTTAGAGAATCATGTGGATAAGACTTCTCTTTATGCTACAAGAGCGTGGACAATTGACAGGGAGTCCATTGGAGGACAGTGTAGCACCATTCTTGCTACATATGGCAGGGAACGGGGAATGGAAGTTTTAAATGCAATCTATGGCGGTTATGAAAAGATAACTTTGATAGATACGCAAAGCTACGATATAAAGAAAACCCAGGATGGACTGAAGAGACCGGCAGAGCTTCTAAACAAGAAATTGGCGGTAGAGACATCCGATTGCAATATAATAAGAAAACTTTTATCGGAAGAATGGGACAGTGATTTCATTCATCTTAAAAAAGGAGAGTGTGTTACAGAAAAGCACTTTATATAAGAAAGATTTGGAGTGATTCCAGTTTCTTCTTATATAAAGTGCTTTCTGGTTATCGAGGTATCCGCAAAGCGTATTTCTCGTAGTTATGAAAACTTTTCGTTACTTATTTATTGGTCTGTTTCTTCTGGCGGAAGTACCATACCAGTGTAATTGCTGCAATGAGTAACAGTATCAGAACTGTTGTAATAACGAGTACATGGAAGGAAGTAACTTTTTCAAATACGGTTGTATCCTTTTGATTGCCGGAATCTTTGGTATCATTTTTAGATAAGACATTTTCCGGTTTTGCAGCTTCTTCGTCTGTTAATCTGTCTTTTGCTTCATCTGCAAGAGAGTCATCCGAAAGAACAGGAGTTGTTAAATCAGAGGAAGTAATCATTTTTGCCGGAGTTGTTGTATCGGCAACTACGGTAGTATCAGGGTTTGCTGTGTTGCTTCCAGTATCGGAGGCAGAAGCTGAAATCTGACTGCTGTTTCCGTTATCCAGGTTTGAAGCCGGATTCTGACTGCTATTTCCATTGTCTGGGTTTGGAGTCTGGTTCTGACCGTTGTCTCCATTGTCCGGGTTTGGAGCCGGATTCTGACCGTTGTTTCCATTGTCCGGATTCGGTGCAGGATTTGGATTGCTGTTACCCAGAGGGACTCCCACGATACCTATCGGTGAGAAGGAATCCATTGTAAAGGTGAGCGTTCCATCTGCATTTACAACCGGAGTAATGTATTCTAATTCTCCGTCATGGCGTTTGTGAACTACCAGAATGCCTTTGTATTTGCT
>JBNMJI010000194.1:0-3764 GCA_050873725.1 Roseburia sp. | reverse complement strand
TACGAATTGCATTAGAAAGAGGGCTTGATATTAAGCCATATCTTAATGAGGCGTATTTGGGGGCTTCTATCCGTGAGATTCGAAAAGGAATAGAGAGTGGCATTGATGTTTCTATTTATGCCAATGAAGAATATAGCTGGCAGCAGATGAGGGAAATCCGGCTGGGACTGGTGGGACAGCTTGATGTAAGTTATTATGCCAAACCGCTGTATGACTGGCAGCAGATGAGAGAAATCCGGCTGGGATTAGAAGAGGGCATTGCAGTAGAAAGCTATGCAAGCCTTATGTATACTGCGAAGGAAATGTGTAAACGCAGAGAACAGATTCTAAGACAGCAGACCTTATTAAAGGAACACCTGCAGGAGCAGTTAGCAGCGCCGGAACAGTCTGCAAAGCCAGAACAGCCACAACAGGTGAATTTGGAAGAGGCGGAAGAAGAAAAAATACACGTTTCTGTCAGCATGGATGCAATGGAGGCATGTATTGGCTTTACCGGCAATAAGCGGGCATGGTCGAGAGAAGAGATTGTCAGCATTTTAGCATTGAATGGCGTATGTGAGGGCATTTTAGAAGATGTAGTAACTTCTATTGTAAAGGACCGGCCGGAAAACATGTTTACTGTGATTGCGAAGGGAAGAGAACCGCAGCAGGGAAAAGATGGCTGGTATGAATACTTTTTTAATACGAATATCGAGCATACCCCAAAAGAAAAACCGGATGGTTCTGTAGATTATCAGGACATTAACTGCTTTGAACTGGTACGTAAGGGACAGAAAATTGCATACTATCATCCGGCTGAGGAAGGCGTGGAAGGATATACCGTAACGGGAATTCATTTAGAGGCCAAGAAGGGTAAAGAGGCCAAGCTTCTGATTGGAACAGGCTTTACAGCACTGGCAGACAAGCGTACTTATATGTCTACAGTGGATGGTAAAATCGAATTAAAGGGTGGCAGAATTGACATTTCCAATATGCTGCAGTTAGATGAGGTAAATCAGGCAACCGGAAATATTAATTTTGACGGAACGGTATATGTCCGTGGAAATGTAGGATTTGGTGTTATTATCCGGGCAACCGGAGACATAGTAGTGGATGGCTATGTGGAAGGCTCAGAGCTTTATGCAGGTGGCAGCCTTATCTTGAAGAAAGGGTGCAATGCAGCAGGGCACGGAATCCTTCATGCACAGAAATCCGTTATCGGAAAATTTTTTGAAGCGGTGCAGGTATGGAGCAAAGAGGAAATTCAGGCAGATTATTGCCTGAACAGTGAACTGTATACAGAGGGCTATGTCAGGGCTTCCGGAAAGAACGGCAGTATTGCAGGTGGAAGAACTTATGGAGCAAGAGGAATCATTGCTTATAATATTGGTAATGCAAAAGGAATTCCGACTGATGTGGCTTCCGGTAAGCGTGAGGAGTTCAGAGAGCGGGAGCGTGAGGTTAAAAATAAAATTGAAGAAACCAATCGGACATTGGTAATTCTGAGAAATGCTTATCAGGATTTTCAGAACAAATATGCAGTAGAAGTGCGTAATATGAATCCGACCTATCTTAAGATAGAGGATGCTATTTATACCAAGGAATTAGAAGCAGAAAAGTTAAGACAGAAGAATGAAGCATTGAAGGAAGAAGGAGCACAGTATGAGCAGTCAAAGATTGCTGTGAGGGGAAGTCTTTATGAGGGAACCGTGGTTCGTATCAGTGGAGCAAAGGCAGCAATGGAAACTGTGCGAAGTGTCACCTTAAGAAAGTCTGGAAGTAAAATTGCGGTATACCGTAATTAGAAAAAATCCGCCTTATACCGGAAAACGGTAAAGGCGGATTTCCTTTACATATGCTCTTTATTTAAAAGAGCTGTTTTCATTTCATATAATTTGTCAGATAAATCAACGTAGATTTCCTGTGGATTTACAAAACGTTTTGTCTCATCCCAGATGGTATCTTTTTCTTTGGTGCAGTAACGCTGAATGTCCATAACGCTTGGAGATTCATAAACACATTCGCCCTTCTGGAAAACCGGAACAAGAAGTTCACGCAAAGTATAACTTCCACCAGGAAGAGTGGTTTTCTTCCAAGGAGCATTCGGATCAAAGAGCTTCATGTCCTTAGACTCATCAAAGACTTCACCTACCAGACAGATAAGATCAGCCTTAATCTTGCCGGTCTCTTTGTCATAAATACGGTAAACAGTTTTATTACCAGGATTTGTAACCTTTTCTACATTTTCAGAAAGTTTAATCTTTGGAATGAATTCGCCGGCTTCATTCTGGATGGCAGCCAGCTTGTATACACCACCGAAAGCAGGATTGTCTTTGGAAGTGATTAAGTTAGTTCCGACACCCCAGGAAGTAATGGTAGCGCCCTGGATCTTTAAGCTTTCAATCAGATATTCGTCCAGATCATTGGAAGCGGAGATAACTGCATCCGGGAATCCGGCATCATCTAACATTTTACGAACCTTTTTAGAAAGGTAAGCAAGGTCACCGCTGTCCATGCGGATTCCGTAGTAGGTAAGCGGAATACCGGCTTCTCGCATTTCCTTAAATACTTTGATGGCATTTGGCATACCGGATTTTAAGGTGTCATAGGTATCAACAAGAAGGATGCAGGCAGATGGATAAAGCTCTGCATATTTCTTAAATGCGGTATATTCATCCGGGAAACTCATAATCCAGCTGTGAGCGTGGGTTCCAAGTACCGGAACATCAAACATCTGACCGGCAAGAACATTGGAAGTACCTTTGCAGCCACCGATAACAGCAGCTCTTGCACCGTAGGTTCCGGAATCCGGACCCTGGGCACGTCTTAAACCGAATTCCATGACGCCGTCACCCTGTGCAGCATAGCATACACGGGCAGCCTTGGTGGCAATCAGGCTCTGGTGGTTAATGATATTTAAGATTGCAGTTTCAATTAACTGGGCTTCCATAATCGGAGCAACAACTTTTACCAGCGGCTCTCTTGGAAAAATCAGAGTTCCTTCCGGAATCGCATAGATATCACCGGAAAATTTAAAGTTGCTTAAATAAGTTAAAAAGTCTTCATCGAAGATGGATAAGCTTCTTAAATAGGAAATATCCTCTTCATCAAAATGAAGATTCTTGATATAGTCAATCATCTGGTCTAATCCCGCGCAGACTGCATAACCGCCATCGCATGGATTAATGCGGTAAAAAGCGTCGAAAACAGCCACATCACGGTTGCCGGTTTTAAAGTATCCCTGCATCATTGTCATCTCGTAAAGATCAGTCAATAATGTCAAATTTAATGTACTCATATGTGATATTCCTTTCTTTTACATCTGTAAATACAGGTGTCTTGTCAGATGAATTATAGACGTTTACCTGCGAAAAAGCAAGTAATGAGTATAAATATGCTTCATTATAAACACTTTTTCTTAATTTTGCAAAGTTTATACAAAAATAAACGAGAAAAATTTTATAAAAATTTTATAATTCCATTTATTTTTCTTGTAATGAAGGTAGGCATTTGCTACAATAAATGGGAGAAAATATTTTATACTAATGGAGGACGCATAATGAGTGAAGAAAATTTCAACACTGAAAATGTAACGAATGAGCAGACTTATAGCCAGCCACAGCAGACCTACAGTCAGCCACGGCAGGCATATGAGCAGCCACAGCAGACATACAGCCAGCCACAGCAGGCATATGAACAGCCACAGCAGACCTATAGTCAGCCACAGCAGAATTATGACCAGCAGGCATATAATCAGAATCAGCAGTATGCACAGCAGAATTATG
>JBNMJI010000193.1:0-3818 GCA_050873725.1 Roseburia sp. | reverse complement strand
AGTTATATCAGGAACAGGGCATTTCTCTTTATGACCTGACCGATAACATCAGCGCACCGACGCTGCCGGATGGCATGACCCATGAGAATTACCGGAAAGAAAACTCCTCCCGGACAACGCTTTTTCTCGCTGTCGCAGGAGGAATCTTGATTATTGGTGGAGTTATTGTAATAACTATATTTGTTTCAAAAAAACACAAAAATTAACCATTTACCGGAGCAGTCTCTTTTTGATAAAAGACCTGCTCCATTTTTTCTGCCAGAATCTCTATATTCTCTTCATAATGATTCGTAGACCATAGATGAAATAAATTAAACAATGCTCCGGAAAAAGCTGTCAGTGTGTAAATATCTGCATAATCTTTCCATTTTTCCAGAATAAACTGATTCAGCTTTTCCATAAAAAGTGCTCCAAATCCACAACTTATAAGTCCCCGCATAAAATCTTTATATCGATAAAGATACTGAAAATAGTGTATCATATGACGCTTATCATAATAGATACCTTCTTTTTCATGAAAAATATCATCTCTTTTATATTGTTCAACAATATCCTGTAAATTTTTATCAAATACATCTTCCTTAGAACCGTAATTTCGGTAAAAGGTCATTCTGGATACTCCAGCCTTTTCGCATAATTCTGAAATGGTTATGGTAGAAAGAGGTTTTTTCTCAATTAGTTGAAGCAATGCAGAAACAATGCATTCTTTCGCAAAAATATTGGAACTGCTGACTCTCCTGTTTTCCATGTTACAATTTATTCCTCCTTGTCACAGTTGCCGTCCATTCTGTTGAATTACAGATAAAACTATGTTACAAAATGTAACAGTAACATCATAAAGTATGATAAAAATTTTTTCAAGAAATTTTTTAACACAGATTTTCTATACACAATGGATTAAGGAGGCTTTATGAAAACAGCAATTTTAACAGATACAAATAGCGGAATCTCTTCTGCAGAGGCAGAAGAACTTGGAATTTTCCTGATTCCAATGCCAATCATCATAAATGATGAAACCTTTTACGAGGGACAAAGTATAACAGAAGAAGCTTTCTATCAGGCTTTGGCTTCTGATAAAAAAGTAACCACCTCCCAGCCTTCCCCGGCAGATGTACTGGATTACTGGGATTCCCTTTTGCAAAAAGGCTTTGATGAAGTTGTATATATTCCCATGTCCAGCGGACTTAGCAACTCCTGCCATGCTGCTATGGGATTTGCCGAAGATTATGCTTCTAAAGTGTTTGTCGTTGATAATCACCGTATCTCTGTTACATTAAAGGCTTCTGCAATTATGGCGAAAAAGCTTTCCGATATGGGAAAAAGCGGAAGTGAGATTAAAGCTGTTCTGGAAGAAGATGCTTATCATTCCAGCATTTACATTTCCGTCAACACCCTTACCTACTTAAAACGTGGTGGCAGAATTACCCCTGCTGCAGCCATGATTGGCTCTGTTCTTAATATCAAACCGATTCTTACCATTCAGGGAGAAAAATTAGATTCCTTTTCCAAGGCACGCAGTATGAAAAAATGTGAGCAGCGGATGATTGAAGCTCTATTAAATGATAAAGAAAAACGTTTTGCTGATATACCAAATGAACAGCTTTCCATTGGTGCTGCCGGAACATGCCTTAGTGAAGAAGAACAGCTTAACTGGAAACACGCTTTAGAAGAGGCGTTTCCGGGCGCTGATGTATTCTACAATCCGCTTTCTGCCAGCATTGGCTGTCATACCGGTCCCGGAGCAGTCGGCGTTGGTTTATCCGTGAAATTTTTATAAATTTCCATTTTTCTTATTGTGGCTTATCTTCTGAGGGTTTATAATACGTCGTAGCTTAAATCAATGATACGAAGTAAGGAGATGTATGCCATGTACGAATTTACAGAAGATTGTATGATTCATATTCCGCAAATAGATGAGGAACACCGCAAATTATTCCAGATGATAAATGAAGCTCTTTCTCTTATTGAGACAACCGAGGACATTTCCGGGATTGCCCAGAGCCTGCTTCTTCATCTGAAGGATTATGCCAATACACATTTTGCCCATGAAGAGGCTTATATGGAGCAGATTCATGACCCGGAGCTTCCGCTTCAGAAAAAGGAACATGCTGAATTTGCTGAGAAAATCAATTTATTTTCCCTGAATGGATCCTCGAAAGAGGCTGCCAAAGCATCTTTGGAAGAGCTGCTTTCCTATCTGGTACGCTGGCTGTACCGCCATATCTTAAGCAGCGATATGATGATCGGAAAAATGACCGCAACGGAAGAAGCTTCCGAAGACCCACTTGCTTTTACGGACAAATACAAGACCGGCATTGACCTTGTGGATAAAGAACACCGCCGTCTTTTTGAAATTATAAAAGAGACCAATGACCTGATTCAAAATGATCTGCTGCATGACAAATATGATGAGATTATGCGGCTTTTAGCAGAATTAAAGGATTACACCCAGTTCCACTTTGCAGATGAAGAAATGCTGATGGAGACGATGCACTATCCGGGATTGGCTGCCCAGAAGCGTGCTCACACCGCTTTCGTTGAGCGTCTGGTAGAAATCGACCTCTCCGAACTGGACGATATGGATAATAACCAGCAGACTTATCTTATGGAACTGATTCAATTCCTGCTGGGCTGGTTGTCTAACCACATCCTTGGCATGGACAAGCAAATCGGTATCTATATGGATGAGGCGCAGAAGAAATAACCGGCAGCTTCTTACAGTCCTTTGAAAAATGCTCTTATCCTAAGAAACAGGTCTTTTCCTTTCTTCTGTCCCCTTATCCACTGCTTCAATAAACCATAGGTTTCCTGTGCCTGCAGCACTTCTTCTTCCCTTAATGCTCTTGTGCTGTAACGGGATAATTCATATATGTGAATTAATGTATCAAATGACTTCTCCAATTCCGATGCTTTGAGACTATATTTTTGAATAAATGTTTCCACATCTTTCCGGTAATCCCGCTTTCCACCACTGCATTTCCAGATAGAAAGTACGGTCATGCAGTATGCCATTGTAGAAAGCACTGCCTCTCTCTTCTCATCGGAATGAAGTGCCTGCTGCCATTTTCTGCTTCTCCGATGGCGAAGGAACCAAAGGCTTCCAGCCAGCAAAAGAAGCATTATCAGAAGAATCACAAGGGAAATGACGATGCCCGATATGCGATTCGTCTCTTCGTCCCGTTCATCCGGTTCATAATTATCTCCGGTCAGTTCCAGATTTGTCTCATCCTCCGGCTCTTCGGTATCAGGGCTTTCCAGTCCGGTCACCTTCTGGGGCTGCTCCATCACATTAAGGTAAGACGGTGTTACTTCAAACGGTATCCAGCCGATTCCATCCTGGTAATATTCTGCCCAGGCATGGGCGTGATTTTCCGGTATGGAAATAGTGCTTCCTTCTTCCACGCCCTTGATATCCTCCGGTGTCACCAGATAACCTTCCACATATCTTGCAGGAATTCCATAATAGCGGAACATCATAACCGCCGCCGTTGCATAATGAACGGAATAGCCGCTGCCACTTTCCTCTAAGAAATATTGCAGGAAATCCCCACCGGCAGGCATCGCAGAGACGCCGGTGCTGTAAATCACATGCTCTGATAAATAAGTTAAAATATTATCTTTCGCTTCCTCATACGGCATATGGGTGGTTCCGTCATATTTCCCCAGATGATTCTGCAGCATATTTCTGGTGCTGTCCGGTATCTGGGTATAGGTATCATAAACAAAAGCATTATAATAGCTTTCCTTCTCAAGATAGTCCTTTACATCCCCGGAATCCTCCTGCAGACTTAAGTTCTGAACCAGTGCGGGATAATTCT
>JBNMJI010000192.1:0-3819 GCA_050873725.1 Roseburia sp. | reverse complement strand
GTGTGGAGCAGATTCTTCCGGTGTCATTAGACGAAGAAGAGCGGGCAAAGCTTCATGCATCTGCCAAAGCACTGCGGGATGTGATTGCTGACATAGAATTATAGAGCAGGCGGAGCAGAAAGAGAGAAAAACAAAGAGAAAGAAAAACAGAGAGAAAGAAAAGGGTAGAAGGAATCAGGCAGGACAAAAGAAGGAGGAGTTCCATGAAATATTTATTACTGGTGTCATCCATTTTCGGACTGGATGAAGGAATCAAGCAGCGGATTGATAAGAAGGAGCCATTGGGAAAAGAAAAAAAGGTTCCAAAGCTTCCGGTTGTAATTGAAAAATATTATAACAATGGAGCTGCATTGAACCTTTTGGCGAAGAAGCCGAAAATTATGTTAGGGTTGCACAGTGCATGTATGGCTGGACTGGTGACTCTGTATGGATTTGTATTAAGAAAAGGAAATGCGGGACTGAAAACCGGTATGAGTATGATGGTTGGCGGAGGATTAAGTAATCTCTGGGACAGAATTCATAAGAAGCATGTGGTGGATTATATCCGCTTTGATACACCGTGGAAACGCTTTTCAAGAATTGTATTTAATATCTCCGATTTCTTTATTTTTATCGGAGCAGCAGTTTCTATGTTGTTTGCATACAGGTAAGAAAATGGGATTGCAGCCAACGGTAGTAATACCGAAGGGAGCAATCCCATTCTTCTTAATCAAATTCGTTCGTTATATCTTAATCAACATAAAAAATCATCATTAAAATCAAATTCTATATCTGAGAAAGGTACATTGAAAACCTTGATTATTGCAACTATTTAATTACTGTTACGTTAGTTGCCTGAGGACCTTTAGCGCCTTCTGTTACGTCAAATTCTACTGCAGCGCCTTCTTCTAAGGATTTGTAACCCTCCATGTTAAGTCCTGAGTAGTGTACGAATACATCATTACCCTCTGCATCAGAGATGAATCCGTAACCCTTCTGGTTGTTAAACCATTTAACTGTACCGTTCATTGTAGTACCTCCACAAAAATTATCTAGCCATATGGCTACGCTTAGAATAGCATAATTTATTTTAAAAGTAAAGAAAATTAGTTGATATCGGTATAGGGGATATCATGGTTTGCAAAAAATTTCCGTATCAGCATATCCCATTCCTGGTCGAAGGTGTGGTCTAAGGTAAAACTGCGATAAGATACACCGTTGGTACAGGAAAGAATACCATCCTGAAATTTGATATTTAAGAAAACTCCGTTCAAATCCTGAGTCGTCAGACCGCTTTTACTTACTTCGAGAGTGTTTTTCAGATTCTTCGGAGAAAGCTGAAAGATAAAGCGGAAATAGGACGGGGTATGTTTTCCTTTAATCAGGGCGAAGCAGTTTTCCCGCAGCATGCCAAAAGGCAGGCAGCTTAAACCGGTCAGTTCCAGCTCATCCAGTTCTTCCTGGCTGTAGAAATCTGGTACGAGATGTCCGTCGATTTCATAGGAACCCTTTCCACGGATGGTAGCTTCCGATAATAAGAAGTGGTCAAATAAATCCGTGCGCAGTAATTTATTCATAAAATCTTTTACCTGTAAAAGTTGTATTGCAATCATAGCATCCTCCTTGCCCTAAAAGTGTAACACAAACCGGATAGAAAAAACAGAGAAAGTATTGTAGAATGTCTATGAAAAGAAGCAGATTGAAAGGAAATAGTATGAGAAAACAAAGATTATTAACCGGTATCACAGGAATACTTATGGCAGTTCTGCTTACCGGCTGTAATACATCATCCGTTGAAGAATGGGTAGATGAAGTAGTAGAAGATATCAATGGGCAGATGCCGGATAATACCTTTCTTCCGGTAGAGTCGGTTTCAGAGGAAAAATATGTATACGGCCAGCTTACGGAAGAAGAACAGCTTGTTTATGATGAGATGTTAGATGCCATCTTAAATCACCGGGAAGAGGTAGCAGTTGCTACATTAGATAAAGATGTGCTGGCGAAAATGTATGAAGCGATTATGGCAGACTATGGCGGACTCTTCTGGGTGGATGGCTATTCCTATACCGAATATTCCCGTGCCGGTGTGCTGACCGGGCTTAAGTTTGCACCGAAGTATACAATGGATGAAGCTGCAAGACAGGAGACACAGGCAGCGATTGATGAGAAGGTCGATGCATTGTTAGGAGGCATTTCCTCAGAGGACAGTGATTATCAGAAGGCACGTTTTATATTTGACACGCTGGTGCGTACCGTGACTTATGACCTGAATGCAGAAAATAACCAGAATATCATCAGTGTATTTTTAGAGGGAAGAACGGTGTGTCAGGGCTATGCCTGTGCCACAAAATATCTGATGGATTTATTAGATATTCCATGCACGATAGTGACAGGAACTGCCAATGGGGAACCCCATGCCTGGAATCTTATTGAGCTGGATGGAGCCTATTATTATATGGATACCACCTGGGGCAATCCGACTTCCAACAGCCCGGATGATTTTGGAGAAGAGGGAGATGTGGTGGATTATTGTTTCTTTACGGCAACTACAGAAGAATTATTCCAGACTCACAGTCCCAATGTGAATTTTACACTGCCGGAATGCAATTGCCTGGATGACAGTTATTTTGTGCAGGAGAATTGTTATTATAAGGACTGGTATCCGGAAGATATCGGAGCATTATTTGCAGAACTTGACAGCCACCCGGTACAGATGAAGTTTGAGGACGAGGCAGTTTATGAACAGGCACAGCAGTATTTTGTTGAAGAAGGGCATATCGGAGATTATTATACCGGGGATAGTTCTCTGTTTTATATGAAAAATGAGGCAATGCGTGTACTTACCTTCCTGAAAAAATAAAATATTTGTGAAATATTATAAAAATTTAAATATCCTCTTTTCAAAACGTAATATTTGTGATAATATGACGTAGTAATGAAAACTACTTGTTATTGCAAAGAAAAACATAACATATAATTTTGAGTATTGCGTACATACTATAAGAGAGATGACCACGCAATCAGGAGGATAGAAAATGAGCTACAAAATCATAGTAGACAGCTGTGGAGAATTATTTGATGACATGAAAGCAGATGGGAGATTCCAGTCTGTTCCGTTAGAGCTTGAGGTAGATGGATATCATGTAGTGGATGATGAGTCCTTTAACCAACTGGAGTTTATCCATCGGGTAAAGGAAAGCAAGCACAGTCCGAAGTCATCCTGCCCATCCCCACAGAGATATGTGGAAGCATATTTAGGTGAAGCAGAGCATGTATATGTGGTAACACTTTCCGGAAAGTTAAGTGGTTCTTATAACAGTGCTGAGCTGGCAAAGAAGCTTTATTTAGAGGAACATAAGGCAAAACAGATTCATGTATTTGATTCCTGTTCTGCTTCCATTGGAGAGACGCTGATTGCAGAAAAGATACAGGAATTAGAAGAAGCAGGAAAGAGTTTTGAAGAAGTGGTAGCAGAGACAGAAAAATATATTAAAGGCCAGCAGACCTTTTTTGTATTAGAGACCTTAGATACCCTGCGTAAAAACGGCAGACTCAGTAACCTGAAAGCATGGGTTGCCGGAGCGTTAAATATCAAACCGGTGATGGGTTCTACACCGGAAGGAATGATCTGCCAGTTAGGACAGGCGAGAGGAATGGCAAAGGCATTGGACTATATGGTCAATGACATCGTAAAGAAGACCAAAGAGTGCGAGAAGAAGATTTTATCTATCGCACACTGCAATTGTCCGGAACGTGCAAAACAGGTAAAAGAAAAATTAGAAAAACTGGCAAAATTTAAAGACATCAGAATCGTAGATACTGCAGGAGTCAGTACCATGT
>JBNMJI010000191.1:0-3836 GCA_050873725.1 Roseburia sp. | reverse complement strand
TCCGTAGAGGCAGTAATTAAGCTGGTTATGGAATATGCACCAGATGCAATTATGGTTATTAAATCTACTGTTCCGGTTGGTTATACTGAGAAGGTAAGAGCACAGTTTGGCAGCAAGAATATTATTTTCTCTCCGGAATTCTTAAGAGAAGGAAGAGCATTATATGATAACCTCTATCCATCCCGTATTGTAGTGGGATATCCGAAAGAGGATGAGAGCTTAAGAGCTAAGGCAGAAGAGTTTGCCGGCTTATTAAAACAGGGTGCCATCAAAGAGGATGTTCCGGTATTATTAGCACACCTTACCGAGGCAGAAGCAATCAAGTTATTTGCAAATACTTATCTTGCACTGCGTGTTTCCTACTTTAATGAGCTGGACACCTATGCAGAAGTAAGAAGTTTAAATACCAAGCAGATTATCGAAGGTGTAGGCTTAGACCCTCGAATTGGTAATTACTATAATAACCCATCCTTCGGATACGGTGGATACTGCTTGCCAAAGGATACCAAGCAGTTACTGGCAAACTACGCAGATGTTCCAAATGATATTATCGGAGCAATCGTTGCAGCCAATACTACAAGAAAAGATTTCATCGCACAGCAGATTTTAGACAGAAATCCTTCTGTAGTAGGTATTTACCGTCTGACCATGAAGACCAATTCCGATAACTTCCGTCAGTCCTCCATTCAGGGCGTTATGAAACGTCTGAAAGCAAAGGGCATTGAAGTAGTGATTTATGAGCCAACCTTAAAGGATGACAGCTTCTTTAATTCCAAAGTAATCCGTGACTTAGACGAGTTCAAGAAGATGTCCGATGTTATCGTATCAAACCGTAACAGCGCAGACTTAGAGGATGTGCAGGACAAGGTATATACCAGAGATATTTACGACAGAGATTAATTTTAGAAAATAAAGCTGCCTGATTCGTGCAGTGAGATTAGAGCAGTGAAAAGGGAGACAATATGAAACTGAGCCTTTATAACCTCAGAAAAGGTTTCCGATATTTAAAAAATTATGGCTTAAAGGAATTCTTTATCCGCCTGAAAGAAAAAGGAGAACCGGAGCAGATTTCTTATGTAGAATATGCGGCAGGCCATAAGGTAACAGAAGCACAACTTAAGATGCAGACAAAAGAATCTGATAAGTGGTCGTATCGACCGCTTATCAGTTGTGTTTATATGGGAGAAAACAAAGAAGAAGTAATGGCACTGTTAGAACAGCAGAGCTATACCAATTGGAATGTAACCTGTATCAATAAGCTCTGCACCGGAAAGGAAGAGAAAATTTCCGGGGAATATGTAGCCCTTATTGAGGCGGGAGATACCATAGAACCGGATGCTTTCTACGAGCTTGCCCATGCCATTGTTTTCCCAAAAGAGACAAAGCAGTCTGGCATTCACTGGGAAGAAATCGGAAAACCGGATTTGATTTATACGGATGAAGATGTCAGATGTCCGGATGGAGCAGAAACACCAGAGGCATCAGAGCCTCTTTTAAAGCCGGACTTTAGCCCGGATTATCTGGAAAGCTACTGCTATATCAGGCATTTATGCTGTATGAAGAAAACGGTATTCCTGCAGACACTCAAAGAAAGTGACGGAAATCCTGCAATAGAAGAACTGATTCGCCGGGCAGCAAAGCAGTCCCATAATATCTTCCATATTCCAAAGGTGCTCTATCATACAAAGGCAGAGCATGCGCCAAAGACAGAATATACACCAGAGTCAGCAGAGCAGTCAGAAGAGTCTATGACAGCAGGCAGTCACGGAAAGAAGCAGCCGCTGGTATCCATTCTGATACCAAATAAAGATGAAAAAGCTTCTTTAGAAAAATGCATTGCATCCATTCAACAGGGCAGCTATAGGGATTATGAGATTATTATTATAGAAAATAATAGTAAGAGCAAAGAAATTTTTGATTATTATAAAGAGTTGCAGACTCAGTATCAGAATATCCGGGTGGTAGAATGGAAACCAGAGATACCGGGTACCTTTAATTATTCAACCATTAATAACTATGGTGCATCCTTTGCAAAGGGTGAATATCTTTTACTCTTAAATAATGATATTGAGATTATAACGAAGGATTACATGGAACGGCTGCTTGCTCTGTGTGAAAAAGAAAATATCGGAGCAGTGGGCGCAAAGCTTTATTACCCGGATGATACGATACAGCATGCCGGAATTGTCATTGGCATCGGCGGACATGCCAGAGGAATTGCAGCCAATATGTGTGTAGGACAGGCACGCAGCGATAGCGGCTATATGCATAGAGCCAGCCTGCGGCAGAATTTAAGTGCAGCGACAGCAGCGTTTCTTATGGTGCCGGCTAAGGTGTTCCGGGAAGTGGATGGATTCTGCGAAGACTTATCAGTAGCATTTAATGATGTGGATTTGTGTCTTAAAATCCGAAAGAAGGGTTATCTTATTATATATGAACCATCCGTAGAAGCGTATCATTATGAATCGAAGTCCAGGGGGCAGGAGGATACGGAGGAGAAAGTACGCCGCTTTCAGGAAGAGATTGAATATATGAGAACTCACTGGAATGATATTTTAAGGCAGGGAGATCCATATTATCATCCGGGACTGACCCGTTACCGGACAGATTATTCAATGGGAAATCAAAAAGAGTAAAAGAAAGGGAACTATGTGTTAAAAGTAAAAAAGAAAAAATGGATTCTATTAATTGCATTGCAGCTTGTAGTAATGTTTTTCTCGTTATCTACAGTGGCGGCAAAATTTGCGGCGGGAAGTGAATTCTTTTCAAAAAAATTTTGCATTTTTTATGGAAGTGAAATCTGTATTCTTGGCATGTATGCAATTTTATGGCAACAGATTATAAAAAGAATTGACTTATCTATAGCATATGCTAATCGTAGTATGGCGTTGTTATGGTCGATGGTATGGGCAGTAGTGATTTTTAGAGAGCATATCAATATACAGAATATAATAGGCGTGATATTGGCAATAATTGGAATGATAGTAGTAAATAGAGAGGGTTAGAGAGATGCAGTATTGGATATTTTATATATTATCGATTATAGTGGCAGCTTTTGCACAGATTCTTTTGAAAAAAGCAGCAACAAGAGAATATAAGAATTTTATTATGCAATATTTAAATTCATATGTTATCACTGGTTATATAATGATGCTTGGAGCAACTATATTCACAATTTTAGCATATCAAGAAATTGCATACAAGGATGGACCTGTAATTGAATCATTAGGATATATTTTGGTAATGCTTTTGGGCTATTACTTTTTTAAAGAACCAATTACAAAGAATAAAGTCTTGGGCAATATACTTATTTTATTAGGAATATTTGTATTCTATTTATAAGAAGTGTTATACTGTATAGAATTAGAGAAAACATGTAACAGGGAGGTAGAGTTACACATGATGAAAGTTTATATTTGCCCGAAATGTGGCTGGATACGAACGGTTTCAAGAAGAAATGAAGTGGAATGTTTTAAATGTGGAAATGAAAAGATGGTTCTGACAAAGGTACCTTATGAAAAATATGGCCAGATGAGTGAAAAAGAACGGAAAGACTATTCGGAAAGCTGGCTGTATATTCACAGAAACAGCCTTTGACAGAGGAAGATGACATAATTTTTTCACAGAAAATTAAGAAAGAATTCGGTTGTACCTGACAGGGTAGGACTGGTATAATATTCCTAAAAAGATGGCTTGTATTGCATAAGAGGGAATAGATATGTATAAAAGAGAACGAAAAAGCTGGATGAAGCATCTTGATTTTACAATTTTGGATATTATTTGTCTGGAACTTGCATATGCCTTATCCTATTTTATGCGTTTTGGAAGAAGAAATG
>JBNMJI010000190.1:0-3841 GCA_050873725.1 Roseburia sp. | reverse complement strand
TCTTCCTTCTGGTATTTTTCAGTGCTGCCAAAGATGATATGGCTTCTACCGAGGAACATCTTTCCGATACAGTCAATTATCTCAAAAAACAATGTTCGACCTATAGCAGCTTAAATCTGGCTTCCGAAACCAAAAGCCTGATGCGTGTTATTGAATGCTCCCAGCAGGTTGCCCGCAATATGGAATCTGATGAGAAGCTTTCCGGTCAGGCTGCACCGGATGCTGATGTTCTGCAGCAATTTACACAGGAGCTTTATATCAGCGGTATTCTTTTTCTGGATGCCGATGGTAATCTGACCGGCGAATATTATACAGACGATATTGGCTGTGCCGGACTGCAGGGTAGTCTGGATAAGGAAAATCTTCTGGATGTAGCAAACTATCCGCAAAAAACCTACTCTTCCAGAATCACCTGTGAAGATGGCTCCTATATCGACCTTGCCGCGGTGGGACGTACCGATACCTCCGGTATTATCGTAACTTATTACCATACACCCCTTAATTATATTGAAAGCTACAGCCTCTCTTTTCAGGATTTGCTGTCCGGCTACAGCATCAGCCGCAACAGCACTATTGTCATTACCAGCGGTGATAAAGTAATCGCTTCGAATGACGAAACTCTCGAAGGAACGGATATCAAGGATATTGAAGTTCTGCGGAATATGAATAAAAAAGCAATAAACGGGCAGATGGTTCATGTTCACAATACTGCCTCTGCTCCGGGACATGTCTTTGGTATGTTAGACCGGGGACGAAATTATTATATCTACGTCTACCTGCCGGAGCATGCGGTTTTTGAAACTACTCCGCGAAAAATATTTTATTATATGTTTGGCTATATCTGCCTTCTTCTGCTTTTCCAGACCGTGCGCTGGCGGACTGCCCAAAGCTACCAGAAAGCCCAGTTGCAGAAGGATAAAATCTATCAGGAAACACTAAAAGAAGCTGCAGAAAAAGCGGAAAGTGCCAACCTTGCCAAAACCGAATTTTTGCAGCGAATGAGTCATGATATCCGGACGCCGATTAACGGAATCCGTGGCATGGTGGAAATTGCCGGACATTATAAGGATGATCCAGCCAAACAGCAGGAATGTCTCGGAAAAATCTGGGATGCTTCCGGTCTGCTCCTAGAACTGGTCAATGAAGTGCTTGATATGGGGAAACTGGAATCCGGCGAAATCATCTTAGAATCCCGTCCTTTCCATGTGCTTCATCTGGTTGAGGATATCACATCCGTTGTAGAAAAACAGGCTGCCGAACGGGGCATTGAAATTATTTCCGAAGTACCTTCCGTCCAGCATCCTTATCTCATCGGAAGTCCGCTTCATATCAAGCGGCTGCTGATGAACATTGTAAGCAATGCTGTAAAATATAATAAAGATAAAGGAAAAGTAATGCTGAGCTGTCACGAAGTACGCTGCACAAAAGATGCCGCCTGGATTGAATTCACCTGCTCCGATACCGGTATCGGCATGAGCAAAGAATTTCAGGAACATTTATTTGAACCTTTCACCCAGGAAAGCAACGATGCCCGTTCCACTTACCATGGCACCGGACTTGGTATGGCAATCGTGAAAAATCTGTTGGATAAAATGGGCGGAACCATTGATTTTTCCAGTGAAAAGGATGTAGGCACCACTTACCGCATTACCATTCCTTTCCGTATTGATTCAAATGCTGCTTCCATTGCAGAAACCGAAACATCCGATGAAGAAATTTCTCTTGCAGGAAATCATATTCTGCTGGCAGAAGATAATATTTTGAATCTGGAAATTGCAGAATTTATTCTGACAGATGCCGGTGCCACCGTAACCACAGCCCGAAACGGTGAAGAAGCCGTGAAATTATTTACCGACTCTTCTCCTTATGAATATGATGTCATTTTAATGGATATTATGATGCCGGTAATGGACGGCTATCAGGCTGCCGGTATCATCCGTTCCTTAGAGCGCCCGGACGCAAAAACGATTCCGATTCTTGCAATGACTGCCAATGCCTTTGCAGAAGACCGCCGCAAAACCTATGCTGCCGGACTGAATGAGCATCTCACCAAGCCGTTGGATACGGAACTTGTTTTAAAGACAATTACAAAATATACCAAAGAGAAAGAAGCTCCTTCTACACCATAGTGTAGCAGGAGCTTCCGTACATTCATAAGAAACTGCGGTGGCAGGTTCCTACGGTTATTTGATATTACAAGAGCCTCTATCCAATCTGGCGTCCTACAATTCGATAGTAGGTTTTTGAAGTCATCTTGTATACCAGCAGATAAATGACTGTGAACACTGCAATCGTACCAAGGAGGCAGTATGCAAACAGTCTTCCGTTATTCAGATTCATTAATGCCAGTATCATTCGAATCATCGGGAATGCCGCTAACACATGTAATGCTGCGGTAACAATCGGCAGTAAGAATACCATCCGAATCTGTGCACTGATGGTCTTTTTTACCTCCTCATTGCTCATGCCCACTTTTTCCATAATGGCAAAACGCTCTTTATCCTCATATCCTTCCGAAATCTGTTTATAAAAGATAATGAGTACGGTAATCATCAAAAATAAAATGCCAAGGAAGATACCAAGAAACAGGAAACCACCATACGTCTGCCGGAAAGAATCCTCATTTTCCGCCTTGTTTTCTAACATGATATAATATCTTCCCTCATGTCCTTCTTCCATACCGGCTGCACCGATTGCTGCACTTACTGCATTTCCGCAGGCAATTTTTTCCTCCCTGCTTCCATCGATGTCGATAGACAATGAGTAGTAATAATTGCTGGCATCTTCGCCATAAATTTCTTTCTGTGCTTCATATAACGGTGCCATGTCTTCTACACTGTTTACCACCATATAATAGACCTGATTATCCATCCAATGTCCGTTTTCAGAGGAAAAATGCTGTTTTTCCACAATATCATAGGTATAATCACCAACAGTAATCGTATCTTTATCATAGTCATCACGGGTTACCAACACCACCTCTCCAGCAGAAAGTTCCGGAACCTTTACATTATAAGCTTCCTCATAATCTTCTTTTGTAATCAGGCGAAGCATAATGATATCGGTGCTATAACCACTTTCATTCTCATGTTTTCGAATCACAAGATTTCCATTTTCCGGTATACAGGAAAATGTCAGTGTCATCATGCCCTGTTCTTCTTTTACACTGCGGTTCTCCTGCTGAATGGTGCGGTTCACCAACTCCCGCAAAGCATCACCTTCCGTAATCGGATTCTCACTGGTAATGGACACTCCGATATCGCCCTGATAACGGGCTGACAGTTCATCATCCAGTCCGGCATACATACTTACCGTAGAAGAAATTACCACCAGCACCATCGTGGATAAAATACAGATGCTTGCCAGTCCTGTCGCATTCTGTTTCATACGGTAAATGAGTCCCGATACTGCTACGAAATGTTTCTTTTTATAATAATAACTTTTTCTCTTTCTTAAGAACTTAAGCACTGCAATACTGCCTGCCATAAATGTAAAATAGGTTCCGACAATCACAAGTATTACTGCAAGGAAAAATAACAGCACCGCAGTAACCGGATTATCTACTGTAATCGCCATATAGTAGCCTGCTGCCAGCGTTACAATTCCAACTATCGCCATCAGCTTTTTCGTTTTTGGCTCCCGCTCCCCCTGATTGCTTCCATGCAGCAGCTCCACCGGTTTGGCGAACTGTACCTGAAACAGGTTATAAATATAGGTCAGGACAAAAATTCCCGTAAACAAAATGGCAGTACTTACAACGCCACTTTTCGACACATAAAAAACAATTTCCGCATGATATCCAATCATGGCGTACAATAGCATACACATCAGTTTACTGAAT
>JBNMJI010000189.1:0-3845 GCA_050873725.1 Roseburia sp. | reverse complement strand
GAGGTGAAAATGGCTTCTGTGGAGTTTCCGGTAAAGACCTATGGCAGTTATACATTTCCGGCAGGAACGTATCAGGCACTGGAAGTGATTATCGGAGCGGGCATGGGGCATAACTGGTGGTGTGTCATGTATCCGAATATGTGCTTTGAGGGAAGTGTCTATGAGGTGGTGGATGACAAATCGGAAAAGGTATTGAAGGATACCTTAAGCGAGGCGGAGTACCAGTCCTTGATGGAAGAGAAGAATTATAAGATTTCATGGAAATGGCTGGATTTCTGGGATAAATAGTGCTATACTGACCTGGATTTCTATAGAAGGAGCGGATTAGATGACAAAAGATGTAATCGTATCAATCAGTGGATTACAGATGCCGGCAGAGGGCGAATCAGAGCCGGTTGAAGTAATTACGGTAGGGGATTATTACCAGAAAAACGGAAAACATTATGTGCTGTATGAAGAAGTAAATGAAGGCTTTGAAGGCAGCACAAAGAATATAATCAAGATGCAGGAAAACTGTATTGATATTACGAAAAAGGGAGTTTCTAATGTACATATGGTCTTTGAAAAGAACCGGAAAAATATGTCCTATTATGGAACCCCATTTGGAAATCTTCTGATTGGAATTGATGCAAAGGATATTAAAGTGGAAGAGACAGAACATTGCATTGATGTGCAGATAGATTATGCATTGGAAGTAAACTATGAGCATCTGGCAGACTGCACCATTAAGATGAAGATTGCTTCGAAAGAAAAAGGCGAATTCAGCCTTGCATAAATGTGGAAAATAGGATGGCAGTTTCTTACGGATGTTTGGCAACTACGAGAAACACGCTTTGCGAGCTGCTCGCATAAATAAAAATAGAGCTGGGTGAAAACCCAGCTCTTACTATTTCTATTTACCAGCTTTTTCTTTTAATTTTGCCATAAAGCCTTTTTTCTTTTTGGCAGGTGCTTCAATAGGACCACGCATTCCTTTTACTGCGGTAATGTAAAGTCCGCTGACAGTAGCTTTTACTTCCTTCTTAACCGGAACGGAATCAAAAATCTGACCGTCACAGATTAAAGTCATAACCTTTGGACCAACCTTTGCTTTTACGATTGGAAGTTTGGAACGGCGGAGCATTTTCGGGGTCTGGGCAATAACATTTGCCGGAAGACCGGAATCTTTAAGCCGCATCTTCTTCTTATCGATAATCAGCATGGAAATGGTCTGAGCTGCTGCTGCAATCTGAGCATCCTGTTCTTCTTTCTTTTTCTGCGCACGTTTGCCCACAAAGTAAAGAACAATCAGGGCAATAATCATAATAATCAGTATCGTTAATAATACAATCGCAAATTTTGGCACGATGAAAAACCTCCTTAAGTAAAATCCAAATATGATTGTATCATTGATTGGCGGGATTGACAACCTGCAAATGCGAAAAATTCTATGAAATGCTTTTATTTTCAGTGAAAATGTGGTATCTTTAGAAAGTATGACTGACTGGAAAAATCCAGCCTTTTAATGAAAGACAGAAGGGAAATAAATATGAAGAAGAAAATAGTAGCAGTGCTGTTATGTCTGACACTGGCATTTTCAGTAACTGGCTGTGGAAAAGACAAGAAAAGTGAATCTGTAGAGAATACAGAGAGCACAGAAGTGGTGTCCAGTGCGGCAATTGATTTTGACCCGCTTGATTATGTGGAACTGGGCGATTATATGGGATTATCCGTAACTTTAACAGACGATTATTCTGTAAGTGATGATGACGTGAAGACCTTTATTGAGAATAATGTAATTACCAACTATCCATACTATACAGATACGGATAAGACAGTGGTAGAAGATGGAGATGCCGTAAATATCGATTATGAAGGATTAAAAGACGGAGAGGCATTCAGCGGTGGAACTGCAACAGGTGCAGTCTTAGAGATTGGAAGCAATACATTTATCGACGGTTTTGAAGAAGGACTGATCGGTGCAAAAGTAGGCGATAAAGTAACCTTAAATCTTACATTCCCGGAAAACTATGGAAATACAGAGCTGGCAGGACAGCCGGTTGTATTTAATGTAACCATCAATAAAATCGTTGAGAAACAGGATATTACTTATGACAATATGACCGATGAATATGTGGCATATGTCAATGACAAGGCAAGCCTTGGATATGATACGGTAGATGAGATGAAGACAGATGCCCGTAATTATCTGGAATCATCCAAAGAATCTTCTAAGAAATCTGCAATCCGTTCTGCTGTAATGGACAAGTTAGGAGAGGTATGTACGGTAAAAGAACTTCCGGATGGACTTTTGGATGCCCGTATGGAAGAGGTAATGGCACAGTATGAATCCTATTATTGCAGCGATGGAAGCAGCCTCAAGGATTATGTGGAAAACACAGCAAATCAGGATTATGATGAGTTTGTAAGCAACGTAACCGATGAAGTAACTTCTGACCTTAAGACACAGATGATTTTAGAGGCAATTGCTGAAAAAGAAGGCATTGAGTTTGACCAGGATGGTTTTGACAGCTACGTTGGAAATCTTTTGAGCAATTATGGATACAGTGATGAGTCTACATTATATAAATCATATGGATTGAGCGCAGAAAGCGGAAAAGAATATTTAAAGAAAGTATATGTATGCAATCTGGCACTTCAGAAAGTAGTTGACAGCGCAACTGTTGAGGAAGAGGCAGGAACAGAAAGTGTTACAGATACTGAATTAAATACAGAAAACTAAAAAGGATTAGAAAATTTTTTATCTAAGGGGGATAGAAAAATGGAACTTGTTGATATCAGAGATTTGTTTCACCATCAGGAAGATTATGTAGGTAAGAAAATTACCGTCGGAGGCTGGGTAAGAAGTAACCGTAATTCTAAAAACTTCGGATTTATCGTAGTAAATGACGGAACTTTCTTTGAACCACTGCAGGTAGTATATGCAGACGGACTGGAAAATTTCCAGGAACTTACCAAGATTAATGTTGGTGCAGCCATTGTTGTTACCGGAGTGTTGGAAGCTACACCGGAAGCAAAGCAGCCATTTGAAATTCAGGCTGAGAAAATCGTAATTGAAGGCGCATCTGCACCGGATTATCCGTTACAGAAGAAACGTCACAGCTTCGAATATTTAAGAACCATTTCACATTTAAGACCACGTACCAATACCTTTGAAGCAGTATTCCGTGTACGTTCCCTGATTGCATATGCAATTCATAAGTTCTTCCAGGAGAGAGACTTTGTCTATGTACACACTCCACTGATTACCGGAAGTGACTGTGAGGGTGCCGGAGAAATGTTCCAGGTTACCACTCTGGACTTAAATAACGTTCCACACAAGGAAGACGGAAGCATTGACTATACACAGGATTTCTTTGGAAAACCAACCAATCTTACCGTAAGTGGACAGTTAAACGGAGAGACCTTTGCATTGGCGTTCAAAAATATTTATACCTTTGGACCAACATTTAGAGCAGAGAATTCCAATACTACAAGACATGCAGCAGAGTTCTGGATGATTGAGCCGGAAATCGCATTTGCTGACCTGGAAGATGATATGGTACTGGCAGAGAGCATGTTAAAATATACCATTTCCTATGTTATGGAGCATGCACCGGAAGAAATGCAGTTCTTTAACTCCTTCGTGGACAAGGGACTGATTGAGCGACTGAACAATGTATTACATTCTGATTTCGCAAGAGTGACTTATACAGAAGCCATTGAACTTCTGGAGAAGAACAATGATAAATTTGATTACAAGGTATCCTGGGGCTGCGACCTTCAGACGGAGCATGAGCGTTTCTTAACCGAGCAGATTTTCAAGAGACCGGTATTCGTAACAGATTATCCAAAGGAAATCAAAG
>JBNMJI010000188.1:0-3850 GCA_050873725.1 Roseburia sp. | reverse complement strand
TCAACGAACCGTACCGCTATTCTGTCAAACATTGGAAAGACTGTTTTTATATCAAAAAGAAAAACGCGCATTTTAGAACTGTGGTATTTCATCATCTGAAAATCAGCGTACATGGAATACCTCAAAATTCTTTGTTCTAAAACTCCGTCTCTCTCTTCACAATTGCCTGCTATATTTATCGAATATTTGTATAGTCTAAGAAAAAGCACATACAGCTTGCCCTCTCATTTCCTTCATTCCGGTAAATGTGTGGCTGGTCTGTTTCGAATTTATAGACCTGACTCTTTTCCACTTTCTGGCTGTGGTCATGGCATTCTATGGTCAGCGTGCCGTCAATTACCGTAATATATTCTCTCGTCCGCTCGCCGTGGCTTCCGCTGGTGTATACACCACCCGGTTCTACATCAATCCGGTAGATTTCTACGGACTGGGAGTCCTCAAACGGAAAGCAGGTAAAGACCTTATACTGTCCTTCCAGTTCCTTGGTTGGAATCATTTCTTCCGGCTTCACCAGACAGAAATCCACACGGGGAGCTTCAATTAAAGTCTGAAATTCGATTCGCAGTCCGCTTGTAATCTTTCCAAGCACGCCCAATGATGGATTCGCCGTTCCCTTTTCAATCTGCGCTAACATGCTCTTACTTACGCCGGTCTGCTCTGCCACCTGATCAAGGCTCATTCCCTTGGACTGACGCAGTCTCTTTAAATTTACCGATACATTGTGTGACAGGTAATCCATACATTTTCCTCGCTTTCCATCCGAAAATTCCTATTATAAGTTTTCTATTTTAAACTTTCCACTTCAAATTTTTTACATCAAACTTTCCGCATCAAATTTTCAATGATATTTAGCGGATGCTTTTTTGATAAAGATATCTGTTTTACAGTGCCCTGCGGTATAACATTTCTATATCGCACTGACGGGATGACCGTGGGTTTACTGCAATATTGCCGCTCTTCATGGCATCTGCTGCCATTGCTTCTATTTTCTCTTCGATAGCTTCCCGGCTGATGCTTCCTGTTTTGCTTGCCTGATTGATGGCTTCCGTAAGATTTGCCGGAATTCCAATGGCTTCACATAAAGAACGGATGGCATCCACTAACATCATCGGTTCAAATTCATCTTCATAAGCCGGAATTTCACTGATGTAGTTATAAATTTTATAATATCTTCCATGGTCAGCTAAGGCATTATACTCCGCTACTACCGGAAGCAATACTGCATTGGCAACTCCGTGTGGCACATCAAAGAACGCGCTGACCGGATGGCTCATGGCATGTACATTTCCAAGTCTTGCAAAAGAAAATGCAATTCCAGCAAACAGTGAACCTACCATCATTGCTTCTGCTGCCTCCACATCGGTGCGGTTTGCCACAAATCTTCGGATATTTCCTCCGATAAGTTCCATTGCTTTTTCTGCCAGGGCATCGGAAAACGGAGAAGCGGCAGTAGAAATATATGCCTCTTCTGCATGGATGAATGCATCGATTCCGCAGGCCGCTGCTACGCTGGCTGGTGCCGTTGTAATCAGATCTGCATCCAGAATAGCATATGCCGGCAGCAGTTCATAGGAAAATACCGTCAGTTTATAATCTCTGCTGTGGTCGGTAATTACGGAAAATGCTGTCACCTCGGAACCGGTTCCTGCTGTCGTTGGCAGTGCCACCAACGGAATAATTTTGCCCGGCACTTTATGTGCTCCTTCATATTCGGTAATGCTTCCGCCGTATTTTGCTACTACACCGACTGCCTTGGCTACATCCATCGGAGAACCACCACCAAAAGCTACGATAAAGTCTGCCCCGGAAGCCTTAAATGCTTCTGTCGCTGCTTCCACGGTTGTAACGGAAGGATTTCCTTCGATATCCGTAAAATCATCCACCAGAATTCCTTCGGCTTTTAAGGATTCTGCGGCTTTCTCCACCAGTCCCATCTTCTTAAGATGTGGCCCGGATATGATAAATGCATGCTTTCCACCCATTTTTTTTGCAACTTCCGGAAGCTTTGCCATAGAGCCTCTTCCTACGATAATATTCTGCGGTACTGAAAAATTAAATTCGTTCATAGCTTTTCCTCTCATTTTCTGTCGGTATTTTCAGAACTTACTACTCGACTTTTCTATATTCTGCTTTCTTTACTCTATACATTCCATTATCCTGCCAGCCGCGCCAATACACGGTCGATTGCCACATCGATTACCTGATCCAGTTCTACGTCGTCTGCCTCCGGCATCAATGTTGCAGCATCTTCATCAGAAATAAGCTGTACCAGACTACCAAAGGACTCTTTGTATTTCTTCTTACAGACTACGAAGAATACAACTCCAAGTAAGCTCCATGCGCCTACCATCAGCCACTCCGGAAGAATCAGGTTGCCGCCGGTTCCCGGAATACAGTACATGCATACCATAAATCCCGACATTAAGACTGCCATCACACCGACAAATTTGTAACCCGGCACCTTATATGGACGAGGCATATCCGGTTCTTTCTTTCTTAAAATCAGGAACGAAATGGATACCATGCAATAAGCAAGACAGCATCCGAAGTTACCTGCATCACAAATCCATACCATCATGACACGTCCTGCAAACGGTGCTAACATCGTAAGGATTCCCATCAGAATCAGTGCATTTAACGGTGTCTTATGCTTTGGATGAAGCTTTGCAAAAGTTCTTGGAATCATATAGGATTCTGCCATGGAATATAACGCACGGGAACCACCAATCATAAAGGAGTTCCAGGAAGTAATGATTCCACACATTCCACCAACAATAATTACTTTTGCCATGACCGATGTTTTAAATGCTACTGCCATGGCATCTGCGGTTACAAGACCGGTTCCAGCCTGTGATGCTGCGATGGCATCCGGCTTTAATACCAGACCTACTGCAATGATAACCAGTGAATAAAATAACACTGCCAGTACAACGGACAATATCAGCATTTTTCCGATTTTTTTCGGTGGTACATTGATTTCCTCCGCTGCCTGTGGGATAACATCAAATCCGATAAAATAGAATGGAGATAATACTGCAACACTGAGTACTGCCTTAATTCCGCCTCCGGCTGATGTACCGGCAAACATCTGTCCGTTAAGATTATCCACACTTCCGTTGATGACAGATGCAACAATCAACAAAATTCCTGCTCCACCAATGATAATGGTAAGAATAGTCTGTAAAATGGCTGCTGTTTTTGCTCCAAAAATATTTATTATCATAATTAAAAATGCAACGATAATTGCTACAATCAGCCAGGAAGCATAGATGTCAAATCCAGCTACCGTATATAGATATCCTTTTAAAAATCCCGGCCAGAGATAGGTCAGAATCGTTGGAAATGCGCATGCTTCAAAGCAGGTGACTCCGACATATCCCAAGACAATCGCCCAGGTACAGATAAAAGAACCGTTCGAGCCCATTGCCCGGTAACTGAATACATGCTCACCACCACACTGCGGCATGGCTGCTGTAAGTTCTGCATAAGTTAATCCTACAAAAAATATCATGACCCCGCCAAGGGCAAATCCGATTGCAGCTCCAAGAACGCCGCCTTTCTGAATCCATCCGCCGGAGGATACGACCCAGCCCCATCCAATCATGGCACCAAATGCAATGACAAGAATATCCCAGGCATTAAATACTTTATTGAATTCTGTTTTCTTCTGTTCCATATTTACTACCTCCTATTCCTGAAATACTTTTCCGGCTACTTCTTCAATCAACTGCGCAGTTCCATCCACGCCCAGCAAATCACTGTTAATCAGCATATCCCTGTTATGTCTGTCTCCACGGTTGCTTCCGGTCAGTGCCATATGTCTCTTATGGTAACGTTTATCTTTTTCCAC
>JBNMJI010000187.1:0-3854 GCA_050873725.1 Roseburia sp. | reverse complement strand
GCGCTGGATGGCACTTCTGGTGGTAGAAATCCTTGGCGGTGGCGCAATGATGCTGGATGTGGTGGAATTATTGATTACTCTGCCACTTCTGTTTGCACTTTTATACTTTATGACACCGGCGGTTCGTTATCTTTCCGGTTATTCCAGAAAAATGCAGTGCCAGTTTGGTATGATACCGGTACTCTATTATGTATTTGATTATTTTACCAGAGTGTATACAGATCTTTTGTCCAGTGGCACACCGGTTGTGGTGGAATTTATGCCATTTATCTGCTGCGTGGCATATCTCTTTTTCCTGCTGTATAACTTTACCAAAGGGCAGGAAGAAAACCGGATGAAGGAGATACAAAAGAGCCTCGATATGCAGATGGCACAGTCTATGCGCGAAATCACGGCATTGCGTGAATCCCAGAATCTTGCCAGACGGTACCGGCATGATTTGCGGCATCACCTGCAATATCTCTATGCCTGCCTGGAGAACCGGCAGATAGAGAAAGCAAAGAATTATATTTCTGATATCTATGATGAATTAGAACAGCAGAAGGTGGTGCGGTATTGTGAAAATGATGCTTCTAATCTGATTTTGTCATCCTTTGCGGGAAGAGCAGAAGCAGAGAAAATTGCCATGAAGGTGGAAGGTGGCATAAAAGCGCAGCTGAAGATAACCGATACAGACTTATGTGTACTGCTGTCCAATGCACTGGAAAATGCCATCCATGCCTGTGAGAAAGTGCGAAAAGAAGGCAAAGAGGCAAAGATTGAAGTACAGATTTATGAGAAACAGGAACAGGTATTTTTACAGGTGAAGAACTCTTACTCTGGAGAAGCAGTCTTTGAAAACGGAGTTCCGGTTTCGAAAGAAAAGGGACATGGCATTGGTGTGCAGAGCATCTGTGCAATTGTGGAACGCTATGGCGGTGTGTATACTTTTTCGGCAGAAAAGGAGGAATTTATACTGCGACTGTCCCTGTCGGAAAAGAGTGTCGATTCAGTACATTTTAACGCCGATTGAGGCACGAAGCTCCTGTCAGATAAGAAAGAATGGTAAAATATACCTAAGTCAAGGATGACACACAAAAGACAGGAGGAAGTTGAAAATGAAGAAAATAATTTCATGTTTACTGGTATTAACCATGTGCATTTCACTGGTTGGCTGTGGGGGAACAGACAAACAGGCTGCAATTGATGCATTCAATAAGGCAAGCACAGCATTTGATGAAGTAGCAAATGCCATCAATGAGAATCCGGATGCATTTGATCAGGATGTGATTGATACCATGATTGAAATGTCAGGTGTCTTACAGCAGCACAAAGAGCTGTTAGAGGGAGATACTGAAATCGAAGAAGACAAATTAAATGAAATGATTGAATGGTATGGTACCGTAGAAGACTGGGTATCAGACGTAAAGGCGGAGTTAGGTATATAATAGATTTCATAGAGTTACTTCTTTAAGAGGGGACGGATGCAGAAAAGTGTATCCGTCCTTTTCTGGTTGTAATCTTTGGGATTTTCGTATATTATAGTAATAAAAATAATTATTTAGAAACGAGAGGCTTGTTGTAAGATGATGAAGAAACAGCAATCGATTTATGAATTAAACAGAATTCAGCAGTATATTATGCAGATGCGCCCGATTCTTAGAAAACGCGCGCTTTTTTCTGATGGAACAGAAGATTATCGTAGTCCGGCGGAACCAAAAGCCGGAGAGCTGGTGACCATTCGTTTTCGTACAGCAAGAGATAATGTAGATGCAGTCTGGCTTTGCACAGAGCAGAAAAAATATTTTATGGAAAAGACCGAATCGGAGGGACTTTTTGATTATTATTCCGTAGAGATTCGGATGACAGAGGAGCGTTTTTCCTATTACTTTGAAATAGAGACCGGAATGCTTCACTGTATCTTTGACCGTTATGGCGTAAACCAGACACCAAGACCACAGTATAATTTTGAAATTGTACCGGGCTTTTCCACACCGGACTGGGCAAAGGGCGCAGTTATGTATCAGATCTTGACAGATCGTTTTTACAATGGAGATACTTCCAACGACCCGTTGACCGATGAATATTTCTATATCCGTACCACAAGCCAGAAGGTGGATAACTGGGAAAAATGTCCGGAGAACTTTTCAGTGGCAGAGTTCTATGGCGGAGACTTAGAGGGTGTGAGAAAGAAACTGGATTACCTTTCCGACCTTGGAATTGAAGTAATTTATTTCAATCCGCTGTTTGTTTCTCCGTCCAATCATAAATATGACATTCAGGATTATGATTATATTGACCCGCATTACGGTAAAATCGTAGTGGACGAAGGAGAACTTTTACAACCGGGAGACCATAACAATCAGCATGCCAGCCGCTATATCAGCCGTGTAACGGATAAGCGGAACTTAGAGGCAAGTAATGAACTTTTTGCAACACTGGTAAGGGAAGCACACCAGAGAGGAATTCGCGTTATTCTGGATGGTGTATTTAATCATTGCGGTTCCTTTAATAAATGGTTAGACCGTGAAAAAATCTACCGCAGTGAAGCAGGCTATGAGCCGGGAGCCTATATCAGCAAAGACAGCCCGTACAATGACTTCTTCCAGTTCCATGATCAGAATGCATGGCCGGATAACGGAAGCTATGATGGCTGGTGGGGACATGATACATTGCCGAAGCTTAATTACGAAGGCTCAGAGACACTGCATGATTATATTTTACGTGTGGCTGCAAAATGGGTTTCTCCGCCATATAATGCAGATGGCTGGAGATTGGATGTTGCAGCGGATTTGGGACACAGCCCGGAATATAACCATCAGTTCTGGAGAGAGTTCCGTGATACTGTAAAGAAAGCCAACCCGCAGGCGGTAATTTTAGCAGAGCATTACGGAGACCCGAGAGACTGGCTGGGTGGAGACCAGTGGGATACCGTTATGAACTATGATGCCTTTATGGAGCCGGTGACCTGGTTCCTTACCGGAATGGAGAAGCACAGCGATGACTTCAAGCCGGAAAATATCGGAAAAATCGAGAACTTTAAAGGTTCTATGAATCACTATATGGCAAGCTTTTTGACACCATCCCTGCAGTGCTCCATGAATGAACTTTCCAACCATGATCATTCCAGATTCTTAACCAGAACCAATCATAAAGTGGGAAGAGCAGAACATCTTGGAACCAAAGCGGCAGAAGAGGGCGTAAATACAGCAGTTCTTCGGGAGGCAGTTGTAATCCAGATGACCTGGCCGGGAGCACCAACCATTTACTATGGCGATGAGGCAGGTCTTTGTGGATTTACAGACCCGGATAACCGTAGAACTTATCCATGGGGACGCGAAGATAAGGATTTGATTCGTTTCCATCGTGATATTATTAAGATTCACAAAGAGAATCCGGCACTTCGTACCGGAAGCGTGAAATTCTTAAACGGAGAAGACAATCTTCTCTGCTATGGAAGATTTAACCGGGAGCAGCAGTTCGTTATTCTTGTAAATAATGATGAGAATACCCGTCACATTGATTTGTCCGTATGGGCAGTGGGGCTGCCAAAGTACGGAACTTTAGAGCAGATTCTCTTTACCAGCGAAAGCGGATACTCTCTTTCTTCTGTCAGCTATGACATCAGCAACGGCAGACTGGATATTACATTGCCGAAGCATGCGGCTGTCATTCTGAAAGGAAAGAAGCAGGGAGAATAAAAAATTACAAAAATGCATAAAAACGCCTTGCGCACAGCAAGGTGTTATGCTATAATCTATATTCGTCAGGACGTTTAACGACTGATAAATGGGCAGATTCCCGAGTGGCCAAAGGGGACAGACTGTAAATCTGCTGCAAATTGCTTCGGTGGTTCGAATCCACCTCTGCCCATT
>JBNMJI010000186.1:0-3909 GCA_050873725.1 Roseburia sp. | reverse complement strand
CATTATGACAGTAAGAAAAAGGCGTTTGTGACAAAGTCCGGAAACTATAGAATTTATGCAGGAAGTTCACTGGAAAATATAAAGAGCAGCCTGGTAACAGAGTGGTAAAAGCTTGTTGATACCAGCAGAAAGAGAGGAAGAAAATGAAGTTTTTTATTGATACAGCCAATGTGGAAGAAATTCGAAAAGCAAATGATATGGGAGTAATCTGTGGAGTTACCACAAATCCGTCCCTGATTGCAAAAGAGGGAAGGGATTTTGCGGAGGTAATCCGTGAGATTACATCAATTGTAGACGGACCAATCAGTGGCGAAGTAAAAGCGACCACAGTAGATGCAGAAGGCATGATTGCAGAGGGAAGACAGATTGCAGCAATTCATCCAAATATGGTAGTAAAAATTCCAATGACAGCAGAAGGATTAAAAGCGGTAAAAGTATTGTCCAAAGAAGGAATTAAAACCAATGTTACTTTAATCTTTTCTGCCAATCAGGCAATTCTTGCAGCAAGAGCCGGAGCATCCTATGTGTCTCCTTTCTTAGGCAGATTAGATGATATCAGCCAGCCGGGCATTGAACTGGTAGAGACCATTGCAGAGATATTTGCAAATTATGATATCAGAACAGAGATTATTGCAGCTTCTGTTCGAAATCCAATCCATGTAACGGATTGTGCATTAGCAGGGGCAGATATTGCAACGGTTCCGTATAAGGTAATTGAACAGATGATACATCATCCATTGACGGATGCCGGAATCGTTAAGTTCCAGCAGGATTACAAGGCAGTATTTCATGAATAGGGAAAAGGGGTAAATTATGAAATTATATGATGTAAATGCACCGGTATTCCGGGAATATGGAAGAGTGTGTAAAGAAGATTTTTCCGGCTATATCAAAGCGTTAATTAAGCGTGGAATTCCATCCGGGGTAGAATATGAGCCATCAATACCGGAACTGGAAGAAACCATCAGCAGAGAGGATGCAATCCGGCTTTTCGGTGGACTCCCAATGGAAGCAGGGTATTGCAGCGGACATAACAGGGCATTAAATGCAGTGGAATATCATCGGAATTCAGAAATTAATGTGGCAGCAACAGATGCCATTCTGATTCTGGGCAGATTACAGGATGTAACGGAAGAGCATACTTATGATACATCGAAAATGCAGGCATTCTTTATACCTGCGGGAACTGCAGTTGAGTTATATGCAACAACATTACACTACGCACCGTGTCAGACTTCCGAAATGGGATTCATGGTCGGGGTTATTTTACCAAAAGGAACAAATACCGGACTGGGAGAAGATGAGAAGGTGGACCCGTTGCTTGCAGCAAGAAATAAATGGCTGATCGGACATAAAGAAGCAGAGCTTCCGGAAGGAACTTTTCTTGGATTAACTGGGGAAAACCTTACGGTATAACATGAAATTTTTTAGAAGAGAGGGACAGGCAATGAATAATATACCAGAAGTAAAAGTAGGAATTGTAGCAGTCAGCAGAGACTGTTTTCCGGAAAGTTTATCCGTAAACCGCAGAAGAGCATTTGTAGAGGCATATCAGAAAAAATACAATGGAAATGAAATCTATGAATGTCCGGTTTGTATTGTAGAAAGTGAGATTCAGATGCAGCAGGCTTTGGAAGACATCAAGCAGGCTGGATGCAATGCGTTATGTGTTTATCTTGGAAATTTCGGACCGGAAATTGCAGAAACCATGCTGGCAAAATATTTCGAAGGACCAAAGATGTTTCTTGCAGCGGCAGAAGAGACAGAGAAGGACTTAATCGGTGGAAGAGGAGATGCATACTGCGGTATGCTCAATGCCAGCTATAATCTGAATCTTCGCAGTGTAAAGGCATATATTCCGGATTATCCGGTTGGAACAGCAGAAGAATGTGCGGATATGCTGCATGAATTTTTACCGGTGGCAAGAACTTTAATTGGTCTGTCCGGACTTAAGATAATAAGCTTTGGACCAAGACCGCATAACTTTATGGCATGCAATGCCCCAATCTGGCAGCTGATGCAGCTTGGTGTGGAAATAGAAGAGAATTCTGAGCTGGATTTATTTGAAAGCTATAAGAACCATGAAGGCGATGAGAGAATTAAAGATGTTGTACAGGATATGGAAAATGAATTAAAGTCCGGCAATAAGAAACCGGAAATCCTCTCGAAACTGGCGCAGTATGAACTGACACTGTTAGACTGGATAGAATCTCATAAGGGAAGCCGCTCTTATGTGGCAGTAGCCGGAAAATGCTGGCCTGCATTCCAGACCCAGTTCGGTTTTGTGCCATGTTATGTAAATAGCCGGCTGACAGGAAGAGGAATTCCGGTAGCCTGCGAGGTGGACATTTACGGAGCTTTGAGTGAATTTATCGGAACCTGCATCAGCCAGGATGCTGTGACACTTTTAGACATTAATAATACAGTTCCTGCAGATATGTACGAAGCTTCCATCCGGGGAAAATTCCCATATACACAGAAAGACACCTTTATGGGATTCCATTGTGGAAATACAACATCATCCAAATTAAGTAACTGTGAAATGAAGAATCAGATGATAATGGCAAGAAGCCTGCCGGAAGAAGTTACCAATGGAACATTAGAGGGAGATATTATTCCGGGACCGGTTACTTTCTTCCGTCTGCAGAGTACAGCGGACAGCAGACTGCGTGCATATATTGCACAGGGTGAGGTATTGCCGGTAGCAACAAAATCATTTGGAAGTATTGGTATTTTTGCTATTCCGGAAATGGGCAGATTCTATCGGCATGTATTAATTGAAAAGAATTATCCACATCATGGAGCTGTTGCATTTGGACATTATGGCAAAGCTTTATATGAGCTGTTCCGTTATATCGGAGTACCAATGGAAGAGCTTGATTTTAACCGTCCGGCAGGTGATCGTTACCCTGGCGAGAATCCATTTTCATAAGAGTAGGAGGCAGATATGTACTACATAGGAATTGACCTTGGAACATCGGCAGTGAAATTACTGCTGATGGATGAAACAGGCAGAGTGAATCATATTGTTTCAAAAGAATATCCTTTATCGTTTCCACAGCCGGGCTGGGCGGAACAGAATCCATCCGACTGGTGGAAGGCAACCAAAGAGGGATTAGCGGAACTGACAAAGGTCTGCCCGAAAGATAAAATTCGCGGAATCAGTTTTGGTGGACAGATGCATGGACTGGTAATTCTGGATGAAAAAGATGAGGTAATACGTCCGGCAATTCTCTGGAACGACGGAAGAACTACGGATGAGGTAGCATATCTGAACGAAACGGTTGGCAGGGAGAAAATAACGGCTTATACAGGAAATATTGCTTTTGCAGGATTTACGGCACCAAAGCTTCTGTGGCTTGCAAAACATGAGCCGGAACACTTTAAGAGAATCCGTAAAATTATGCTTCCCAAAGACTATATTTCCTATTGCCTTACCGGAGTGCACAGTACCGATTATTCGGATGCATCCGGAATGCTCCTTTTGGATGTGAAACATAAATGCTGGTCAAAAGAGATGTTAGAAATCTGTAATGTGCAGGAAAAACAGCTGCCACATCTTTATGAAAGCTATGAGAAAGTTGGATGCATAAAAAAAGAAATTGCAAAAGAACTGGGATTTCCGGAGGACTGTCTGATAGCTGCCGGAGCAGGCGATAATGCTGCTGCAGCAATCGGAACAGGAACAGTAGGCACTGGAAAATGCAATATTTCCCTAGGAACCAGCGGAACGGTATTTATTACCAGTGACACCTTCCGGGTGGATGAGGCAAATGCACTTCATTCTTTTGCCCATGCAGATGGAAGATTTCATCTGATGGGATGTATGCTGAGTGCAGCATCCTGTAATAAGTGGTGGATGGAAGAAATTCTAAAGACCAAAGATTTTGGTGGAGAGCAGGAAAATAT
>JBNMJI010000185.1:0-3914 GCA_050873725.1 Roseburia sp. | reverse complement strand
GTGCATAATGGTGGATGCTTCCCCCGGTAAATCTATATTTGTCCTGGATAATAAACCAAACTGTTCAAAATAATCGCAGAAGCGGTCGGAACCGATACGAAGTCCGATTTCTATGAATACCGGGTTGCAGGAATTCATAATGCCATGGGTAAAATCCTCTGCCCCATGCCCTCCCACTTTATGGCAGCGGATTCTCCTGTCCTCCACAATCTTATATCCCGGACAGTTAAACTGGTCAGAAAGACTTACTTTTCCCTCTTCCAAGGCTGCGGATGCTGTTATTATCTTAAAAGTGGATCCCGGTTCATAAGTGTCATTGATGCACTGGTTTCTCCACATTTTATTTAAAGCATCCTGCTTCTCTTCTTCACTTAATTCCGTGTCAATCTCCGTATTTAAGGTAAAAGGTTCATTCAGATTAAACTCCGGTTCATTTACCATGGCAAGGATTTCACCATTCTGCGGATTCATCACAAGGATGCTGACACTGTCTGCCTGTTTTTCCTCCCGCACCTTTGCCGCCGCCTGCGCCGCGTACATCTGGATATTATAATCAAGACTTAAATAAAGATCATCACCCTCTACCGGTTCACTCCGCCGCTCTCCGGCATTTTTTATCTCTACGCCTCTGGCATCTGTCAATGTAAGTATCTTTCCATTGATGCCCTTCAGATATTCATCATATTTTACTTCTATCCCGATAATTCCCTGATTGTCCCCGCCGGTAAATCCGATTACTTTGGATGCCAGTTCATTATAGGGATAATACCGTTTATAATCTTCATCTATCTTCACGCCCGCCAGTTCATAGGCTCGAATTGCATCTCCGGTTTCTTTCTCCACATTGGTCTTAATCCGTTCAATGGAACTGACCTTCTCTACCCGCTTCCGCACCGTCTCTTCTGACATGCCAAGCTCTTTTGTTAAAACTGCAATTACTTTTTCCGTGTCTTCTATCTGGCTGTGAATTACAGAAATTGTACAGACCGTCTTATTTTCTGCTAAAACCACACCATTTCTGTCATAAATATTTCCTCGCGCTGCCTTAATATCCCGCTCTCTTTCATGGAGATTCTCTGCCCGGACTCCATAATATTCCGAACAGAATATCATAAGATACACCAGCCGTCCCATCAGAAATACCATCATCAGTAAAACTGCCACAAAAATAATCATGATTTTTCTCCGGTTAAAGGTTTTATTCCGGTAGATGCAAAATCTGTTTTCTTCTTCCTCCTGCATTTTTTGCTGAAACATAAAAACATAACCTCATAAAAGCAGTTATTATAATCTATTACAACTTTTACAAGGTTATGTTGTTTTCTCTATTGTGCTACATCCTGCGGCTGTAAATCATCCTCCTGTGGTACTGCTTCTTCTGCAATATCCGGTGTCTGGTCTACCGTAGAATCCTCCGGTGCAGAATCCGGAACATCTGTTGTTCCGTCTGCCGGTGCTTCTGCCGGGTCTGTCTCTTCTGTTACAACAATGTCCTCATCCGGATAAACATTAAGATAAGGCAGTGTCTCTTCAAAAATTCCCTTTGCGATTTCCTGTGCAAAGGTACTGTGGAACTCTTCTTCTGCATTTGGTTCGTCAACTACGACATATACCAAAAGCTGTGGATTGTCTACCGGTGCAAAGCCGATAAAGGAAACCAGGTAGTTTCCCTGTCCTCGCGGAAGCTTCTGTGCTGTTCCTGTTTTTCCACCCATGGAATATCCCGGCACCTTTGCATATTTTCCGGTTCCATCAGAAACGGTTGCATAAAGATACTGTTTTAATAATTCACTGGTAGATGCGGAAACTGTTTTCTTTAATAATGTTCCATTGTCTTCCTGTATTACATTTCCATTTTCATCAGTTATTTTCTTTACCACATGCGGCTGATAATAATTACCGCCATTGATAATGGAACAGAAGGCACTTGCCACCTGTATCATGGTAACGTTAAAGTTCTGCCCAAAGGAGTTTGTTGCCAGGTTAATGGTGCTAAGCTGGTCTTCGGTATAAATTAAGGAATCGGTTCTTGCTTCTCCCGGTAAATCAATGTTGGTCTTGGTACCAAAGCCGAAAATCTGCTGATATTTGGAGAAATTCTCCGGTCCGATATCATAAGACATCTGCATCAGGGCATCATTACAGGAATTCTTCAGGGCATCCTCTACGGTCTCAAGTCCATGTCCATTGGTATTCACACAGTGAATGTCATGACCGGAAATAGTCTCATATCCATCACAGATAAAAGTACGGTTCGGGTCTAAGGTTCCGGTATCCAGTCCGCAGGCTACGGTAAATGGTTTTACGGTAGAACCCGGTTCATAAGTATAAGTAATACAGAAATTGGACCACAACTGGTTTAAAGCGTCCAGCTCTGCATTATCATCCATGGCATCGATTTCTTCCTGGGTATAATAAGCAGATAAATCTCTTGGATTACTGCTGTCATAATTCGGATAATTTGCCATGGCAAGCACTTCACCATTCTGCGGATTCATGACTATGACTCCCACATGCTTACTTCCGGCTCCTTCTCTTGCTGCATCCCGGTATTCTTCTTCAAAGGCTGCAATCTTATCCTCTACAATTTTCTGGATATTGGCATCAATGGTCAATGTAACATCATTTCCATTCTGGGCATTGATCACTGTCTTCTCAAAATTGCTGTCGGAATTCAGATAACCATATTCTCTTCCATTGGTGCCATTCAGTACGCTGTTATAGGAATTTTCTACGCCATTCATGCCCAGATTGCCGCTGGTGGTAAATCCCACCACTGCACTTGCAAGGGAACCATATGGATATTCTCTCTGGTATTCCTTTTCAAACCAGACGCCGTTGATTTTGCCTTCCTGCTTCTCACCGGAATCTTTCTTATTTGCATTCTCCTTTTCCGCTGCCTGCATATCTTCAAATGCCTGAATCTCTTCATAGCTTAGTTTCTTTGCCAGAACATTATACTGGCTCTTTGGCTTATCTGTAATCAGACTGCGCAAATCTGTTTCGTTCAGCTGTGGGAAACAGGTTACCAGCGCATTGATGGTCGGCTCAATGTCTGCCGAATCACTGTTTAATACTTTGCAGTCTAAGATTACATTGTATACATCCACACTGGTTGCCAGTATGGTTCCCTTGCAGTCTGTAATATTTCCGCGCTGATAAGGGATTACCGTACTGTCATATTTCTGCTGGGATAATACTTTCTTTTCATATTTCTTGCCGCTGGTGTGTTCAATATACATCAGTCGTATAATTAAACCCAACAAAAGTAGTGCTATTATAACAAACAGCACTACCAGTTTCTTTTGCATTTTTTTATTAAATTTTGCTGTTTTCTTTCCGCCGCGTCTCTTTCCTGCCATTTTACCACCACGTTTGCTTCCTACTTATTCGGAATATCCTCAAACTGATTCATATAATCTTCTTTATCAACTGTATAATGTATAATCTGATCCGGTCCGGCATAGCCCATGCCAAGCTGGTTCATTGCTACATCCTTGATTGTTGCAAGGTCAACTGCTGTCTCGATTCTCTTTTCTGCCGCATCATTATCTGCCTTTAATTCTGCCACCTGGCTTTCCAATGCAGAAATTGTCTTTAAATGCGTTGTGATTCCGGACTGCAGACGGATATACATTACTGCCGCTACGCACATGATAAGCAGTGATACGGACAAAAATGCCACATAACCCAAATCCATATGTGCTGCTTTCTCCTGATTCTTCTGTGCCACACGTCTGTTGCGCCGTCTGATTTCCTCCCGCTGCTTTTCTTCCTGTTCTCTGCGGTAATCCGGTGCTGCTTCTAATTTACGGACAGTGTTGCCATCTATGTAAGTCTGTGTGCCATAATTTCTTCTTCTCTTCTCCATTTTCATGTTCCCCTCTCTAGTCATTGATATGTCGTTCAAATAC
>JBNMJI010000184.1:0-3944 GCA_050873725.1 Roseburia sp. | reverse complement strand
GGTTCTGCCTATACACTGATGACATTTTTAACTTCGATTTTCTTAGGATTAAGTCTCGGAGCAGGAACACTTTTCTCCATATATAAAGGAAAGCGGAATCTGCAGGCGTTGAAAATTGCGGTGGCACAGGGACTTATATTGATTCTTGGCTGTACAGTAGTTTTGAACATACTGGTTTATATAGGGATTGACCCGATTCTTCGTTTCCTTCAGGTGCCGGATTCCGTACAGGCTGGTATGAAGTCCTATCTTTTAATTATATTTGCAGGATTACTGGCGACATCTGTTTATAATTTCTTTGCCTGTTTTTTAAGAGCTCTGGGAAATTCATCCGTTTCATTGATATTTCTTTTGATTTCTACGGTGGTAAATATCGGACTTGATGTTTTATTTGTGGTGAAATTTCAGATGGGAATTAAAGGTGCGGCGGCAGCTACCATCATTGCCCAGTATATTACAGCAATTGGAATTACAGGATATGTGATTCGTTGTTGCCGTGATTACCTGCCGGCATGGAGAGACTTCAGACTGGATAAAGGAATATTTGATGAAATATTAAACCTTTCCTGGCTGACCTGTTTACAGCAGTCCGTGATGAATTTTGGAATTCTTATGATACAGGGACTGGTAAACAGTTTTGGAGCAGTTACGATGGCAGCCTTTGCAGCGGCAGTAAAGATTGATACATTAGCATATCTTCCGGTACAGGATTTTGGAAATGCTTATGCGACCTTTGTGGCACAAAATTATGGAGCAGGGGACAGAAAACGTATTCAGAAGGGAAACGTGCAGGCGTTTGGCATCAGTGCCGAATTCTGCATTGCAACTTCGTTTCTGGTATGTATATTTGCAGAACCGCTGATGCATATATTTATAAAACAGGAGGAGACTGCAGTAATTGCTGCCGGAGTAGAATACCTTCGCATGGAAGGTATGTTTTATATTGGAATTGGATGCCTTTTCCTTTTATATGGTTATTTCCGCGCAATTAAGCAGGCATTTATGTCTGTGGTTCTAACTGTGATTTCACTTGGAACCCGGGTGTTTCTGGCGTATACGCTGGCACCGCATCTGGGACAGCAGGCAATCTGGGCGGCTATTCCAATAGGATGGTTCCTTGCAGATGCAGTAGGAATCACCTGCCTTATCCGTCAGGAACGGAAAGGATTTTCTATTTAAGAAAAATTCATCTTGCTTTTTCGACAAAATTCGCAGGAACCAGTCTGATAAGCTAGAACAGATTGGAAGGTATTATGTGGGATGAAAAAAGAAAAGCAGGAAAAAAAGGTTTTTACCGTATTGATTATATGTATTGTGATTATGGCTTTGACATTTGGGTGGATGTCAAAAGATTTTGGGGGCTCAAATCAATACATTGATAAGAACAGCAAACAGAGTTTGTCTGAGTTAATGGAACAGATGGAACGGGCTTACCGGAATCGTCTGGAGATTACTTATGAACAGATAGATTCTATTGAAAAATATATGTTTGGGGATGGGGAAAGAAAAGCTGAACTGGCGGATTACCAGAACTATTTTGATTCCATGGAAAGCGATATGGTCCGGGATATTGTCTTTGTCAATGATGAAGGGGATTATCTGTGCATGCGGGGACTGAATGGCAGGATACAGATGCAGGATGGATTGTCAGAATTATTCGGTGAGAATAATGGAATCGCCCAGTATTGTACCTGGAAAGATGGAGAGGAAATCTTTATAATTGCAAAATCTGTAGATCCTTTTTGGGTCAATGGGGAAGAGTATGAAGCAATTGCATTTCTGTTTCAGCCACAGATTATTAATGATCTTTTTGTGACGTCTGCTTATAATGGACAGGCCAATATCTATGTCATGGATGAAGATGGCGAAGTGGCGTACGCAAGCATTAATAACGAACCGGGTGAAGTAACCATAAATTATAATCTGTTCGATAGTTACCATGAACAAAAGATTATGAATAAGAAAGATTATGAAAAAGTGAAGTCGGACTATGCAGAACGCAGTTCCGGGTGTATAACCCTGGAACGTGAAAATGAGTCCGACTATTTTTCGTATCGTTCATTAAAAGGAACACAGTATATGATAGCCTGTGAAGTGGACATTACGATTGTGCAGAATGTACTGGCAGATTATCAGATTATGATGCTGCATATCTGGCTGACAGTGACCTGTATTATCATTGCAATGCTGGCAGCACTGGGCATCAGTATTTTATGGATTTATAATGAAAAGAACAAGGTGGCTTATGAGAGGCGTAATGCACTGCAGCAGGCAGAGGCGGCGGAGAAGCTGGAAGAAGTCAATACTACACTGGAAGAAACAGTGCAGTTTGCTAATACGGCAAAAGCAGAAGCGGAACGTGCAAATGAGGCAAAAAGTGTATTTTTATCCAATATGAGTCATGACATGCGGACGCCTTTAAATGCGGTTATGGGATTAGCCACGCTGATTTCAAGAGATGCCGAAAATCCGGATTGTGTCCGGGAATATGCAAGAAAACTGACTTATTCCGGGGAGCATCTGCTGGGACTTATTAATGATGTCCTTGATATGTCAAAGATTGAAGCTGGCAAGACGGTACTTAATATTACAAATACAAATATTGCCGAACTGGTGGAAGAACTGGATATGATAATCCGTTCACAGACCAGGGAGAAGGAGCAGGAATTTATTATTCATGTGCATCAGATAGAAACTGAGGAAGTGGAGGCAGACAAATTACGGCTGAACCAGATACTGCTGAACATTTTATCCAATGCAGTAAAATATACCCCGAAGGGCGGTAAGATCGTGTTTGATATTACAGAAGTGCCAAAGAAAAAGGGCAGTTTTGCACAGTATCAGTTCCGGATCAGCGATAATGGACAGGGGATGAGTGAAGAGTATCTTAAGAATCTTTTTGATCCATTCAGCCGGGAAGTACAAAGTACCGTTAATCCAGTTTCAGGAACCGGTCTTGGAATGCCAATTGCAAAAAGTCTGGTGGAGTTAATGGGCGGAAGCATTCATGTGGAAAGCAGGCTGGGAAGAGGAACTACTTTTGAGGTGATTTTGAATTTCCGGAAGATAAAATGCCAGGAGAAGGTTAACTGGTGGAAACAGCAGAAGATACGTCGGATACTGGTGGTTGATGATGAGAGTGAATCCGGAAGATATATTACGGATACGCTGCACCCGCTGGGAATTGATGTGCAGACAGCAGATTCCGGTGAGACAGCAGTTCATATGGCAGAAGAGGCGGTTAAAGCCGGAACAACCCAAATTTGGGACGTTGTAATTATAGACTGGAAAATGCCGGGAATGGATGGAGTCACTACAGCAGAACAATTGCATCAGATTCTGGGCGGAAAAACAGTATTACTGCTTTTTGCTTATGACTGTAAGGAGATAGAAGTAGCAGCAGGGCATGCCGGAATTCAAAGTATTTTAAGTAAGCCGTTTTTCGTGACGAATTTTAAGCGGTGTATCGAACAGGTGAGAAAAGAGCAGCAATTACAGGGAAAAGAAAAAGGGGCGGAGAAAGAGAAAATGACATTAAAGGGAATGCATTTTCTCGTAGCGGATGATAATGATTTAAATGCAGAAATATTGGAAGAACTCTTGAAAATGGAAGGAGCTGACTGTGACCGGGCAGTAAATGGCAAGGAAGCTGTAGAAATGTTTGCAAGTGCAAAGGAAGGACGATATAATATTATTTTAATGGACATTAAAATGCCTGTTATGAATGGCTATGATGCAACGAAGGAAATCCGGAGACTTAAGAAGAAGGAAGCAGCAAAGATACCGATTTTTGCCATGACCGCCAATGCTTTTGCGGAAGATATAAGGACTTCCATGGAAGTGGGAATGGATGCACATATTGCCAAACCGGTGGATCTGGATTTGTTGGAAGAAACCATCCGGAATTATATGCAGGCAAAAGCGTAACAAAAGAAGAAGGGAAT
>JBNMJI010000183.1:0-3965 GCA_050873725.1 Roseburia sp. | reverse complement strand
TGATTGGTTCTGTATTTGCCCCGATGATTGCAGTGCAGATTGCAGATTATTTCATTTTAAAGAAAGCCAATGCAAAAGACATGGCATTTCAATGGCGTAATCTTGGTGTCTGGCTTATCGGATTTGTACTTTACCGTGTGCTGATGCACATTGATACTCCGGTTGGAAATACGCTTCCGGATATGGTGGTTACCGTCATTCTCTGCGTGATTGTGGAAAAAGTTGCAGAAGCAGTAAAGAAAAACTAAAAGGTTCCTGTCCTTTCGGATGGGAACAGAAGAGAGGACAAAATGAATCACAAATCAAACTTAAAGAAATTAACCGTAACCGCAATTTTTGCAGCAATCGCAGTCGTAGGAAGCCTTTTCTCATTTCCGGTATTCGGCTCAAAATGTGCCCCGGTACAGCATCTTGTAAACGTACTGTGCGCTGTTCTGGTAGGACCTTGGTGGGGACTCGCCCAGGCATTTATTGCATCCTTAATCCGTAACCTTTTAGCGCTGGGAAGTCCACTGGCATTTCCGGGAAGTATGTGTGGAGCACTTCTTGGCGGACTTCTTTACAAATATGGAAAGAAGCTTCCGTTTGCATATATCGGTGAGGTAGTAGGAACCGGAATCATCGGTGGAATGCTTTCCTATCCGGTCGCTTATCTGGTAATGGGAAATACAGCAGCTGCATTATTTACTTTTGTAGTACCATTCTTAATCAGTACCTGCGGCGGAACCATTATTGCAATGATTATTACCATTCCTTTAAAGAAATCAGGAATGTTAGCAAAAATGAAAGACAGTCTGGAGAACTAAAATATGGAATTAGAAGCCGGAAAAATTGTAAAACTGCATCAAGAGATAAAAAAGAAACGTCCGGTCATTCACTGCATAACCAATGCGGTGACAGTCAATGACTGTGCCAATATTCTGCTGGCAGCAGGCGCATCTCCGACCATGGCGCATCATCCCCTGGAAGTGGAAGAGATAACAGAAGGGGCAGCAGCCTTAGTCTGTAATCTTGGAGCTATTGCGGATTTTGAAGCCATGGAAAAAGCCGGAAAGAAAGCTGATGAAATGGGACATGCCATTGTATTGGATCCGGTAGGAATTTCCGGTTCTACTTACCGGCGTATGAAATGCCAGACGCTGATAGGAGAAATTCACCCGACCTGCATTCGGGGAAATTATTCTGAGATTCGTGCACTGTTAAAGGACTGCAATACCGTAACCGGTGTGGATGCATCGGATAAGTCTGTGGATGTGGAAAGCATGAAGCAGTATGCCAGAGCACAGAAAACGATACTGATTGCATCCGGTGCAGTGGATGTGATTACAGATGGCGGGGAAGTCTATGAATGCAGAAGAGGGCATGAAATGATGGCACATATTACCGGAAGCGGTTGTATGTCATCGGTTATGCTGGGTGCATTTCTTGGAACAGAAGCAACCATAGAAGCGGCAGCAGCCTGCTGTACCATTATGGGAATGGCAGGAGAGGCTGCGGCAGAGAAAACAAAGGAATGTCAGGGCGGTACCATGACATTCCGGAATTTTTTCATAGATGAGATTTCATTGCTGACACCGGAGAAAATCTATACCCGGTATCAGGAAAAATAGTTTTGAATACCAGATGATACATTAATCATTTGGTGTATTGTGGAACCGGCCTTCCAATTCTTCCGTCTTTACAATATTGATAAAGGCATGTGGGTCGATGGAACGTATCATAGGAATTAACTGGCGCTTAGCCTCTGTATTAATGACGGAGTAGATAAGCGTCTTTTCTTTTTCTTCATAGCAGCCAATGCCCTGAAAGAGGGTGGCATCATGGTTGGTGGTTTCCCGGATTGCATGATAGATTTCATTGGATTTATCGGAAATAATAAAAAGGGTTTCCTTTTTATATCGTTTGTAAAGTACCTGAATTACCTGGGTGCTGCAGAACTGATAAATGATAGAATAAAGTGCAATGGACCATCCAAAAAGGGCACCTGCAATGGCAAGGATAATGACATTGCCAAGGAGAATATAATTCCATGCATCAATTCCTTTCTGGGAAGAAAGGTAAATACTGATGAAATCTGTTCCACCGGTAGTAGTTCCAACATTTAAGCACAGGCAGATGGCAAATCCGTTTAAAAGACCACCGAACACACTGATTAAAAGAATATCCTGTGTAAATACATAAGCCGGCAGCAGGTCTACGAAAATACTGGATAAGAAAATCGTAAGAATCGAGTACCAGGTAAATTTTTTTCCAAGGAACCGGAAACCGATATAGATTGGGAAAATATTTAAAACTACATTGAAAAAGGTATATGGAATATCAATATGGAAAAAGGTCAGTCCGATTTCCTGTAAAAGCAGGGATACTCCGGCAAAGCCACCCGGAAATAATCCGGCAGTTTTCGCAAAACACCGCAGGTTCCATGCATACAGAATCGATGCAAAAAATACAACAAAAATCCGGAAGACCTGATAAAATTTTGGATGTTTAGACTCAATGGAAAGAAACATAATGATTACCTCCTGTTATCAGATTTTTTTATAAGGACTGTGTCCATAACATTTCTCACAGACCCGGAACGGATAACCTACCGGCAGCGTTACGCCGCAGTATTTACAGGTACGGATATAATCCTTCTTATCTCTGGCAAGAAGCTTCATAATTGTATCTTCTGTCTTTTCCCGTTCCCGGTTTAATCGTTCACCATCGGAAATTTTTCCCATTCTGGTGGAAAACTGATGGTATAAGTCCAGCATTTTATAAAAAGTTTCATAACGCATCAGCCCCTTGTCATTACACATAATCAGTGATGGAAAATGAAGGGAGACATCAGCGGTATAGGTTTTACAGTAATAGAGCCACAAATCGACGATATCCCGGTTTTTGATATCAATGGAGCAGGTCAGCATCCGGTAGAGGGTATGTTTATCCTCAAATCCATCGATTTCTTTACGGGCTTTATATGCCTTATCATATAGAAAGAGAATTTCGTCAATGCTGATTTTCTCAAAAGGAGCAGATGGCTCTACGGATTTCCATATTTTTAAAATGGCATTTAGCGGCTCGTCCATATCTAAAAGGACATGTGGGAAACCAAGGCTGACCTTCTGGATGACCGGCTCCGGCTGGTCAAAACGCTTGGCAATATAATTTCTGGCATCCTCGCCCATGGCATTAACATAACCGGTGTCATACATGCCAAAACGTCCGGCACGTCCAGCAATCTGCCGGATTTCCGGAATGGTCAGCGGACGGGTGGAAATGCCGTCATACTTTTCCGTCTGGATAAAAACAATTCTTCGTACCGGAAGATTCAGTCCCATACCGATGGCATCGGTGGAAACCACTACTTTGGTTTCGTGGCTTAAGAAAAGACGAATCTGTCTTCTGCGGATTTCCGGCGGAAGACTGCCATAGATAACACTGGCACGAATTCCCTCACGCTCTAATCGTCCGGCAATGTCTAAGACAGCACGTTTTGTAAAAGTAATCAGAGCATCGCCTTCCGTTACATCATCCGGGAAGAGAAAGGCTTTCTGTTCACAGACCAGTGCAGTTTTCCGCTCATAATGACGCACTTCAAAGGTATCCTCACAAAGGGTTATGAGGTGGGTAACAACTTCCTCGGCAGCAGGACTCATGCAGACATGGATTTCATCTGCTTTTACTCCCAGAATAGCACGGGTCCAGGAGTGCCCGCGGTCACGGTCTGCAATCATCTGTGCCTCATCAATAACTGCAATATCATAATGCTGTTCCATGTCCAGCATTTCAATGGTGGAAGAGGTAATCCGGCTGTTTTCTTCCGAAATACATTCTTCTCCGGTTAACATGGTACAGGCAATGTCTGCATCCTTCATTTTCTCATAGATTTCCAGTGCCAAAAGACGTAAAGGTCCAAGATAGACTCCGCACGAAGCCTCTTTTAAACGTTCTAATGCGTGATAAGTCTTGCCACAGTTGGT
>JBNMJI010000182.1:0-3966 GCA_050873725.1 Roseburia sp. | reverse complement strand
GACTTATAATGCTTTAATTCTCTCTAATGCTGCAACTGAATTTTCATATGTTCCGAATGCTGTCAGTCTGAAGTAGCCTTCTCCGCTTGGTCCGAATCCGGATCCCGGTGTTCCTACTACATTGGCATTTTCTAAGAGGTAATCAAAGAAATCCCAGGATGTCATCTGCTCCGGTGTCTTTAACCAGATATATGGTGCATTTACACCACCGAATACTTCGAAGCCTGCTTCTTTAAGGCCGGTTTTGATTACGCTTGCATTTTTCATGTAATATGCAACCTGTTCTTTCAACTGTACTTTTCCAGCTTCGGAATATACTGCTTCACCGGCACGCTGTACGATATAAGGTGCACCGTTGAATTTGGTGCCGTGACGTCTTGCCCACATATCATGCAAAGATACGCCATTGCATTTCAAATCCTTTGGTACTACAGTATAACCAAGACGTACTCCGGTAAATCCTGCATTCTTTGAAAAGCTCTTAATCTCGATGGCACAGGTCTGTGCTCCTTCACGTTCGTAAATGGTATGAGCCACATCTGCTTCTGAAATGTATGCTTCATAAGCACCATCATAGATGATCAGTGCTCCTTCTTTATTGGCATAATCGACCCATTCCTGTAACTGTGCTTTGGTGATGGTTGTTCCGGTCGGGTTATTTGGCAGGCACAGATAAATTACATCCGGTGTCTCCTTCGGAAATTCCGGCACGAAATTATTTTCTCTGGTACATGGCATATAAATTACATTGCTCCACATCTGGGTATCCGGGTTATATGTACCGGTTCTTCCAGCCATAACATTGGAATCCACATATACCGGGTATACCGGGTCACATACAGCAATTCTTACATCCGGTCCGAATAATTCCTGAATATTTCCAGAATCACTCTTTGCTCCATCGGATACAAAAATTTCATCTGCTTCGATTGCACATCCTCTTGCCTGATAATCATTTTTTACAATAGCATTACGCAGGAAATCATATCCCAAATCCGGTGCATATCCATGGAAGGTTGCAGGATCTGCCATCTCATCAACTGCCTTATGTAAAGCCTCAATAATTGCCGGAGCGATTGGCTGGGTAACATCCCCGATTCCAAGACGGATGATATTCTTATCCGGATTTGCCTGGGTAAATGCATTTACCTTTTTGGCAATGGTACTGAATAAATAGCTTCCTGGTAATTTCTGGTAGTTTTCATTAATCTGATACATAATGTCTCCTTTTCTTCTCTCTAAATAATCTACTATATTTAACCTATTTTTCATACTTATGCATGCATAAGGCTCAAAATCATCTGTGCTGTCTCAATGAGTCCGGTTCCATTATCCATACTCCGTTTCTGGATATACCGGTGTGCTTCTTCTTCACTCATGTTATTTCGTACCATCAGAAGTTCTTTGGCATCCTGTAACATGCGCTTTTCCTCTTCGCTCCGTACCTTCGGTTCCATACGCCGTTTCTTACGCATTCTGGTAATAGTATAAGACATGGTCTCTACCGTCTGTATCAGTTCGTGCACTTTAAGCGGCATGGAAAGGCACATAATATCAGCAACTTCATGCTCATTACAGATATCCGGTGAAGCAACAAGAAGCATCTGAAATGTAGCAGGAATATATTCATGCAGTTCTGTATACATCATGTCCACAAATCTTGGACTGCAGACCAATATACCTCCATCTAACGAATTCGCATACTGCAATGCCTGAGCCCCTGTTGTGACTGCTGCATCTACATGAAATCCACTGCGCACAAGTATATTTTTTATACTTTTGGCATTTTCTATCTTAGGGAATGCAACAATAACATTAATCAAGTTCTTATCTCCTGTAGCATTTTCTTACATCAACTAAATCTTATACAGATACTCATCAATCTCCCACTGTGTCATCTGGGCTCTGTAGTCCGCCCATTCAGCCTTCTTGGCTTCTGCATATTTCTCTGTAATATGTGGTCCTAAAACCCCTTTGATATAATCATCTTGTTCGAACTCTTCGATTGCTTCCATTAAATCTCCCGGAAGGGATTCAATACCTTTCTCCACTTTCCTGGAAAGTCTCATTTCAAATACATTTTCTTTTACCTCTTCCGGCGGCATAATCTTATTTTCAATTCCATCTAAGCCTGCTGCAAGGCATACTGCCAATGCCAGATATGGATTGGCTGCCGGGTCCGGACATCTTAATTCCACCCTGGTTCCTGCCCCTCTGGATGCCGGAATACGAATCAGCGGACTGCGGTTCGTTGCAGACCATGCAATGTAAATCGGTGCTTCATAGCCCGGAACCAGTCTCTTATAGGAATTTACCAGCGGATTGGTAATTGCGGACATACCTTTCATATGTTTCATTATTCCGCCAATGAAATAATATGCTTCTTTGCTCAAGCCAAGTTCACCGGATGGATCATCAAATATATTTTTTCCATTCTGGGAAAGTGACATATTAATATGCATACCGGAACCATTGATTCCATATTTTGGCTTTGGCATAAAACTTGCAAATAAGCCATGACGCTTTGCAATGGTCTTAACTGCCAGTTTAAAGGTCATAATCTTATCGGCTGTTGCCAATGCTTCATCATAACGGAAATCAATCTCATGCTGTGCCGGTGCCACTTCATGATGAGATGCCTCGATTTCAAATCCCATATCCTCTAAGGTCAGCACCATATCACGTCTTGCATTTTCACCTAAGTCTACCGGTCCTAAATCAAAGTATCCTGCTTTTTCATGGGAAATAGTCGTCGGCTGGCCATTGTCATCGGTATGGAATAAGAAGAATTCACACTCCGGTCCTACATCAAAAGTATAGCCCATCTTTGCTGCACGCTCAATTTCTTTTCGTAAAATATATCTTGGATCTCCTTCGAAAGGCTTTCCATCCGCACAATAGACATCACAGATAATTCTTGCAACTTTTCCCTGCTGTGGTCTCCATGGGAAAATGGTAAATGTATCTAAATCCGGGTAGAGATACATATCAGATTCCTCAATCCGGACAAAGCCTTCTATGGATGAGCCGTCAAACATACACTGATTATTCAGTGCCTTCTCTAACTGGCTTCGTGTAATTGCCACATTTTTTAAGGTTCCAAACATATCCGTAAACTGAAGCCGGATAAATTCCACATCTTCTTCATCTGCCATACGGATAATATCCTGTTTTGTATACTTCATACTGCCGCTCTCCTTTTCCTTATACTTGATTTATATACTGCAGAACCTCTTTATATGCCATTCTGCCGCCAAACAGGTCTAATGCACTGCCAATCGTCACATTAAGCCTGCCTTTTCCATGTTCTTTTAACTGCTTTAAATCTTCAAAACTGCCGACTCCTCCGGCGTATGTAATTGGAATTTTGCCCCAATCTCCTAACATCTCTGCCAGTGAAACTTCAATGCCGGATGCTTTTCCCTCTACATCTACCGCATGTACTAAAAATTCATCCGCATATCCCTTTAATTTATCTAATAACTCCGGCGTGATTTTCTCTTCGGTAAATTTCTGCCAGCGGTCTGTCACAATATAGTAGTCGCCGTCTTTTTTCCGGCAGCTCAAATCAAGAACCAGATGCTCTTTTCCTACCGCGGCAAAAATTTTTTCCAGATTTTCATAATTTACTTTTCCATCCTTAAATACATAGGATGTCACAATTACATGGCTGGCTCCTGCCTCAATAAATTCTTTGGCATTCTCTGCATGAATGCCGCCGCCAACCTGCATACCTCCCGGATAGCTATGAAGTGCAAGCATCGCCTGACGCTTCGTTTCTTTATAATAAGAACTGTCTGCCGGATTCAGCAGAATGATATGCCCGCCACGAATCTTATCTTTTTTATAAAATTCTGCAAAATAAGCTGCATCCTGCTCCGCCACGAAATTCTCTTTTGCCTGATTTCCTTCATCCTTAAGACTTCCGCCCACAAACTGCTAGACCTTGCCGTTATGGATGTCTAT
>JBNMJI010000181.1:0-3979 GCA_050873725.1 Roseburia sp. | reverse complement strand
TCCCTCATAAGTAATGGTAAAAATCCAGAAGGAAACCAGCTTTGTTCCCGGTGTCAAAAACAGGTTAAATACCGCTGCAAAAAGCATAATCAGTACAATGGTTTTCAATCCCTTAACCATATAGGAAAACGGCACTTTTGACAGCTTAATTAATACCACCAGAAAGATTGCTGCCAGTATAAATGCCGGAAGTCCCTTAAATACAAACAGGGAAATAATATAAATCAGCGTTCCAAATAATTTTACCCTCGGATCCAGCTTATGAATGACTGAATCTGCCGGATAATACTGTCCTAATGTAATATCTCTTAACATACTGTTCCATCCTGTCTCTTTGTAATCACACGCAGGATTTCATCCCGTGCCTCGTCTACTGTAGTTGCATCTGTGCTTACTGGGAAGCCCTCTTCCTTTAATTCATGCATCAGATAAGTTACCTGTGGTGCTGCAAGCCCGATGGCTTCCAGCTCTTTATAATGACGGAATACTTCCTTTGGAACATCATCAAACATCACCTGTCCCTGATTCATTACAATAATCCTGCCCACATATTTTGCCACATCTTCCATGCTGTGCGAAACAAGGATGATGGTAATTCCACGTTCTTTATGCATTGCTGCAAGCAAATCTAAGATTTCATCACGGCCTTTTGGATCAAGTCCTGCTGTCGGTTCATCCAAAATCAGCACTTCCGGCCGCATAGCAAGCACGCCTGCGATTGCGACACGTCTTTTCTGTCCACCGGATAAGTCAAATGGTGACTGATAATATAATTCTTCCGGAAGTCCGACGCTCCGTAATGCTTCAAATGCACGAAGTCCCGCTTCTTCCTTGGTCAGTCCCTGGTTCTTCGGTCCAAAAGATACATCATCAAAAATTGTGGTTTCAAAAAGCTGATGCTCCGGATACTGAAAGACCAGTCCCACTTTACTCCGCAGGGTTTTCATATCAAAATCCTCTTCGTAAATATCCTGTCCATTATAATAAATGCCGCCACTGGTAGCTTTTACCAGTCCGTTCAAATGCTGAATCAGAGTGGATTTACCGGAACCTGTATGTCCGATAATACCGATAAATTCGCCATCCTCTATTTTCAGGTTGACATCTTTTAAGGCATGTATCTCATAGGCTGTGCCTGAGCTGTAAACATAATTTAATTCATTTATTAGGATTGACATAGCTTTTTCAACGCCTCCGTCAGTTCTTCTCTGGTCAGGATTCCATCCGGTATATCCAGTCCTGCCTTCTTAAGTTCATATGCTAATAGTGTAATCTGCGGCACATCCAGACGATATTCCTTCAATCGTTCCACCTGCGAAAAAATGCTGCGTGGAGTTCCCTGCATAACCACTTTTCCGGCATCCATAACATAGACATGGTCTGCCTCTACGACTTCTTCCATATAATGTGTAATCAGAATGATGGTAACACCTTTTTCCCGGTTCAATGCATGAACAGCTTCCAATACTTCTTTTCTTCCTACCGGGTCAAGCATGGCTGTCGGCTCGTCTAAGACAATACATTCCGGCTGCATTGCCATTACCCCGGCAATTGCCACACGCTGTTTCTGTCCACCGGATAATTTATTCGGAGAATGCTCTCTGTATTTTAACATACCGACCGCTTTTAAGCTTTCTTCCACACGCTGCCAGATTTCATCCGTCGGCACGCCCATATTTTCCGGACCAAATCCGACATCCTCTTCTACCACGCTTGCGATAATCTGGTTGTCCGGATTCTGGAATACCATTCCGGCACGCTGTCTGATATCCCAGATATTTTTCTCATCTGTGGTATCAAACCCATCTACCCAGAGGCTTCCCTCTGTCGGCTCTAAAATTGCATTGATATGCTTGGCAAGGGTGGATTTACCAGAACCGTTGTGTCCTAATACTGCGATAAAATCACCTTTTTTCACATCAAGGCTTACTTTATCAAGAGCGGTCTGGATGGACTCCACATTGCCTTCTTCATCACGTCTTATATATTCATGTACCAAATCTTTTGCTTTGATGATGCCCATAATTTACCTTTCTACCAATGTAATCTGTGCAGTTCACCTGCCAGCCGCATATGGTCAAAATTGTTCTGGCGCAGTGCCTCATATAATACAATCGCTGCTGAATTGGATAAGTTTAAGGAACGGGTATCTCCAATCATCGGAATCCGGATACACTCATCTGGATGCTGTACCAGAATCTCTTCCGGAATACCCGCACTTTCCTTTCCAAACATAATATAACAGTCCGGCTCATAATTTACTTCTGTATAAACATGGCGTCCCTTGGTGGTTGCCATATAAATCTTTGCACCCGGATTCTTCTCCAAGAAGTCCTCATAATTGACATATCTTGTTACATCAAGCTGATCCCAGTAATCCATTCCAGCCCGCTTGATTGCTTTCTCTGTCAGATGGAAGCCCAGCGGCTCAATCAGATGCAGTCTGGTTCCGGTTGCCACACAGGTTCTTCCGATATTTCCGGTATTATAAGGAATCTCCGGCTCATAAAGTACGATATTAAGCTTCGCCATTGTTCTTGCCTCGCAATCCTGTTATGTAACGTTCCATACGGTCTAATGCTTCTTTCAGTTTATCCAGAGAATAAGCATAGGAAATACGGATAAATCCTTCTCCGCAGTCACCAAATGCAGTTCCCGGAACAACCGCTACCTTCTCAGTCTTTAAGAGATTGGTGGCAAATTCCTCTGAAGTCATGCCGAATTCTTTGATGCATGGGAAACAATAAAATGCGCCATACGGTTCGAAACACTCCAAGCCCATTTCTTCAAAACGGTGCATCAGATATCTTCTTCTGCCATTATATTCTTCCCGCATTCTCTGGACATCTTCATCCCCTGCCCGGAGTGCATCCACTGCTGCATACTGTGATGTAGTCGGTGCACACATAATTGCATACTGATGAATCTTTAACATCTGGTCTAAGATGATTCTTGGCCCACAGGCATAGCCTAAACGCCATCCGGTCATAGCATGGGACTTGGAAAATCCATTGATAACAATGGTACGCTCCTTCATACCCGGAAGGGATGCGATAGAAATATGTTTCTCCGTATAAGTCAGTGCAGAATAAATCTCGTCACTGATAACAAAGAGGTCATACTTCTTCACTACCTCTGCCACTGCTTCTAAATCCTTTTTCTCCATGATTGCTCCGGTCGGATTATTCGGGAAAGGCATAACAAGAAGTTTGGTCTTTGGTGTGATCGCCTCTTCTAATTCTTCTGCAGTCAGACGGAAATCATTTTCTGCCTTAAGGTTAATCGGTACCGGCACACCATTGGCAAGTACGGCACATGGCAGATAAGATACATAACTTGGCATCGGGATTAATACTTCATCGCCCGGATCAAGCATGGCACGCATGGCAATATCGATTGCCTCGCTTCCGCCTACAGTTACTACGATTTCATGCTGATAATCATACTGCAAGTCATAATTACGAAATAAGTATTTTGCAATTTCTATTTTTAATTCTTTTAATCCGGCATTGGAAGTATAGAAAGTACGTCCTTTCTCTAAGGAATAAATACCCTCATCCCGGATATGCCATGGAGTATCGAAATCCGGCTCGCCTACTCCTAATGAAATAGCATCTTCCATCTCATTTACAATATCAAAAAATTTCCGGATTCCAGATGGCTGTATCGTTACAATTGTTTTTGATAATGGATTTCTCATGGTATCATCTGTATCCTTTCATCTTTTGATTTTGCTGCCATAATGGTTCCGTGGTCTTTGTATTTCTTTAAGATAAAGTTAGTCTGTGTACTTAATACAGAATCCAATGCGGAAAGCTTCTCAGATACGAACTGGGATACTTCACGCAGGCTCTTTCCTTCGATAGTTACTAAAAGGTCAAAACTTCCGGAAATCAGATATACAGAATTTACTTCCGGATAATTGTAAATACGCTCTGCCACTTTATCAAATCCCATACCACGCTGCGGAGTAACACGT
>JBNMJI010000180.1:0-4005 GCA_050873725.1 Roseburia sp. | reverse complement strand
TGCAATCAGAAACGGACAGCCGGATCTGATTTTAATTCCCGGAGATATGGTGGTCAGTAAGAAAAGTGCAACTTATGAGACTGCTTTAAAGGTACTGGCAGAGTTAAGCCGGATTGCACCGGTTTATTATTCTTACGGAAACCATGAATCCCGTGCCCACGTAAGAAAAAGTGAGTATCAGGAAAAATTTTTTGCTTTTGAAAAAAAGGTAAAAGAGCTTGGAGTTCATGTATTGCATAATGAAACAGAAGCTTTTGAAGAACTGGCGGTTACCGGACTTGAAATTCCACTGTCCTGTTATAAAAAAGGAGTGGATGTGCCGCTTCCGCAGGATTTTCTTAAGAAAACACTTCCGGGGCAGAAGGAAAATGCCTTTCAGGTGCTGTTAGCGCATAATCCAAGATATGCGAAGGAATATGCAGACTGGGGAGCGGATTTGACTCTTTGTGGACATAATCATGGGGGACTGATACGGATTCCGGGCGTTGGAAGCCTGATTTCTCCACAGTTTCAGTGGTTTCCGAAATATGATGCCGGCTCCTTTGATTTTGACGGAAAGAAAGTAATCGTAAGCCGGGGACTTGGAACCCATACCTTTCATGTCAGAATCTTTAATCGGGCGGAACTTGTGTTCGTGGTTATAAAACCACAAGATATTGCTTAATTAGTGGTATAAAGTTGTGAAAAACACTAAATCTTGTAAAAACACTTGCGTTTTTCTAAAGATACCGTTAAAATAGATTTGCTAGGAAAGAACGGAGAGGTTTTGAAATGGAATTAACAGTAAAGCTGCAGGTGTTCGAAGGACCGTTAGATTTGCTCCTTCATCTGCTGGATAAAAATAAAGTAAATATCTATGATATCCCAATCGTGGAGATTACCAATCAGTATATGGAGTATATCCGGGAAATGAAGCGGCAGGATTTAAATGTTATGAGTGAGTTCTTAGTCATGGCAGCCACACTGATTGATATTAAATCAAAAATGCTTCTTCCGGCAAAAGAGACAGAAGAAGAGGAAGCGGAAGACCCAAGAGCAGAACTGGTAGAACAGCTTTTGGAATATAAGATGTATAAATGCATTTCCTATGAATTAAAGGACCGTCAGATGGATGCGGAAAAGGTGATGTTTAAAGAGCCGACAATTCCGGATGAGGTAGCTGCCTATGAAGAACCGGTGGATTTAGAGGAACTGATGGCAGATGTCACATTGAAGAAATTAAATGACATTTTCAAATCCATCATGCGTAAGCAGGAAGATAAGATTGACCCGGTTCGTTCCAAATTCGGCAAGATTGAAAAAGAAGAAGTATCACTTTCTGATAAAATGGCATATTTAGAGCAGTATGCAATGTCACATCCTCATTTCAGCTTCCGTAGTCTTTTAGAAGCGCAGTGTGGCAAGATGGAGATTATCGTGACCTTCCTTGCGGTACTTGAGTTGATGAAGATGGGCAAGATAACCATTTATCAGGATAAAATATTTGATGATATCAGAATAGAGTCCAAGGTTGCCGCCTAGACTCTTATTATATGAGGGTAGTAATGGAAGAAAAGAATTATGAAGCAATTATAGAAGCAATTTTATTTACCATGGGGGAATCGGTAGAACTGGATAAAATTGCCAATGCAATTGAATTAGACAAGCAGGAAACCAAAAAGAAAATAGAAGCGCTTCAGCAGAAATATGAGCAGGAAGAAAGAGGTATCCAGATTATCGAACTGGACGGTGCTTATCAGATGTGTACGAAGAATGAAATGTATGAATATCTGATTCGGATTGCCAAACAGCCGAAGAAACGTGTCCTTACAGACGTACTGTTAGAGACCTTATCCATCATTGCTTATAAGCAGCCGATTACCAAGGCAGAAATTGAAAAAATCCGTGGCGTATCCTGTGACCATGCAGTAAGCAAGCTGGTAGAATATAATCTGGTCAACGAAGTGGGAAGGCTGGATGCTCCGGGCAGACCGATGTTATTTGGTACAACGGAAGAATTCTTACGGAGCTTTGGTGTACATTCCATCGATGAACTTCCGGTGCTGAATGAAGATCAGGTAGAAGAATTCAAACATCAGGCTGAGCAGGAAGCGGAAATGAAACTGGAAGTGTAGTAACCGAAAATCCGGTAAGTGGAAGTATAATCATAGAAAGAAATGAATAGAATGCAGAGAAAATGTATTTCGGAGCGGTCATGAAAAAGAGACGGTGGAAGAAAATAATAGCATTATCTCTGCTTTTTACGTTTCTTGGATCCAATCGCATTCCGGCAGAGCCGCTGCCGCAGGAAAATCCAGATGAAACGCAGGAAGAAAATGAAATAAAGATAGAAGAACCAAAGAATTTGTACGCGCTGTCTGCATGCTTAATGGATGCGGATTCAGGGCGTATTTTGTTTGGAAAAGAAGAGAATGTACGTCGGGCAAATGCCAGCACGACGAAAATTATGACATTAATCATAACCTTAGAGCATGCAGATTTAAATGATGTGGTTACATTTTCTGATTATGCAGCCTCCCAGCCGGATGTGCAGCTGAATGGAGCAAGTGGGGAACAGTTTTTGCTGAAAGACCTTTGTTTCTCTCTGATGTTAGAATCCCATAATGATTCGGCAGTAGCAATTGCGGAACATGTGGCTGGAAGTGTGGAGGTGTTTGCTGGCTTGATGAATGAGAAGGCGGCAGAGCTTGGCTGCATGGATACCTATTTTATTACGCCAAATGGACTTGACAAAGAAGATGAAAACGGATTCCATGGAACGACAGCAGCAGATCTTGCCCGGATTATGAGCTATTGCATCAATGAATCAACCATGAAAGAGACCTTTCTTGAAATTACACAGACGCCATCTTATTCCTTTACTAATATAGAAGGAACGCGAAGCTACAGCTGTAATAATCACAACCGTTTCCTTACGATGATGGATGGCGCAATCAGCGGTAAAACCGGTTTTACGGGCAATGCCGGATATTGTTATGTAGGGGCACTGCGCCGGGATGACCGCACCTATGTGGTGGCATTGTTAGGCTGCGGCTGGCCGAACAATAAGAATTATAAATGGTCGGATACAAAGCAGCTGATGCAGTATGGAATCGATTCTTTTGAAAAAGTAAATCTATTAGATCTGGAAATTCCAAAGGAAGCGGAGTATCCTCTTGAAATAAGTGGGGCAAAGACAGAAGACTATAGCAGGATTAAGAAGGCAGAGGTTTGGTGCAGGACAGAGGAAAAACAGACAGAAAATATACTGCTTCGTAAGGATGAATGCATTGAATTTAAATTAGAGAGAAAGCAGAGCCTTAAGGCACCGGTGGAAGCAGGAACGATGGTTGGAACCCTTAAGTATATGCTGAACGGGCAGGTGGTGAGAGAAGATGACATTATCTTAAAAGACAGTGTTCCGGCATGGGATTACCACTACAGCTGCCTCAGAATGGTTGACCTTTTTTCGTTATAAAGTCAGAAAATCGGCCTTAAAATGCGACATGTAAAATCTGTGAAAAAATTAACGATTTGCTATTGAAAAGTTTTGGTCAATGTACTACAATTACCCTAGCGAAAAATTTTATTTTTTCTAAAATAGATGGAGGACTAAGAGATGAGCAACAGAAGTAATAACTTAGCAGAACAGAGAATTTGCCGTTTGCTGGATGAAAACAGCTTTATGGAAATCGGTTCTCTGGTAACCGCAAGAAATACGGATTTTAATCTGGCAGATGAAGTTACGCCATCAGATGGTGTCATTACCGGACATGGTCTGATTGATGGCAACCTCGTGTTTGTATACAGTCAGGACGCTTCCGTGTTAAACGGAACAATCGGTGAGATGCATGCGAAGAAGATTGCAGCTGTCTATGACCGCGCAATGAAAATGGGTGCACCGGTGATCGGTTTCCTGGATTGTGCAGGTGTCCGTTTGCAGGAATCTGTAGACGCATTAGACGCACTTGGAATGATTTATGAGAAGCAGGTCATGGCTTCCGGCGTAATCCCACAGATCAGTGC
>JBNMJI010000179.1:0-4011 GCA_050873725.1 Roseburia sp. | reverse complement strand
GATGCTGCTTCTGAGGAAACAGATAAGAATACCACTGAAAATATGGAAACAACAGATGCCGCCAAAGATACAACACTGATGTTTACCGGAGATGTGCTTTTTGCCAATTCTTTTAAAGCAAACTATGATGCCGGAGGCATAGATGCAGTCGTAGATACCGGTATGAAAGATTTACTTATAAATGCAGATATTACCATGGTAAATGAAGAATTTCCATTTAGTAACCGGGGTACCCAGATGGAGGACAAGCAGTATACTTTCCGGACGGACCCGGCTTATGCAGCCGCACTAAAGGAAATGGGCGTGGATGTGGTAACACTGGCAAATAATCATATTCTCGATTATGGAAGAGAAGCATTGAGTGATACCTTTACGGCACTGGATGGACAGGGCATTTTATATGCAGGAGCAGGGGACAGCGTTGAGCGTGCACAGGAAGTGCAGATAATAGAAGTAAATGGAAAAAAGTATGGATTCCTTGCAGCATCCCGAGTACTTCCGGTTGCTGGATGGAATGTAGAAAGTGCAACACCGGGTGTACTTTCCACTTATGATGAAACGCGATTTGTCAATGCCATTGCCGAAGCGCGTAGTCAGTGTGATGTGCTGGTGGTCTATGTCCACTGGGGCTTGGAGCATCAGGAAAAACCGGAGGCATATCAGAGAACTCTGGCGCAGAAATATATCGAAGCCGGTGCAGATGTAGTATTTGGCGCACATTCCCATTGCCTGCAGGGTATTGAATATATTGACGGAAAGCCGGTATTTTACAGCCTTGGCAATTTCATTTTTGGCAGCAGCATCGACCGCACCATGGCAGTAGAAATGGTAGTGGACAAGGATGGAGCAATTACCTATAAGTTAGTGGGTGCTAAAGCGGAAAACGGAAAGACCAGACAGATGAATGAATTAGAACAGCAGCAGTTGAATGACTATATCAACAGTATCTCCTTTGGGGTAACGGTGCAGGATGATGGAACCGTAACGGCACAGTAGGAGAGAGTGAAGCAAGAAAAAGAGGCGCATAAAAATACCGGATTGCGATAGAGTAGTAGTAAAGAAAATTACCGGGAGATGGAATGAACAGCTCGAAGAGGGAGAACTTACTGAATCTGGCACTGGATGCAACGGAAGAGGAAAGGCGTCAGTCCTTAAACTTAAATGTGGGATATCAGGAAGAGACGGACACCTGGGAAGTTATTGTAAAATATACCGGAAGTCTTAGAAAATTGGAAGAGGCATTTCCAGATGTAGAAGTTACGGAACTGAGTAATGAATATGCGATTATCCGGCTGCCAGAGTCATTGATGGATGCGGTAACGGACTGGGTAGAAATTGAATATATGGAAAAACCAAAGAGGCTCTTTTTCTCTGTGCAGCAGGGAATCAGAGCCTCCTGTATTACACCACTTTATACAAGGGAAATAGGGTTAAGAGGAACGGGATTAAGTGGAAAAGGTGTGATAACAGCATTCTTAGACAGTGGCATCGATTACAGACACCCGGATTTTAGAAAAGAAGATGGAAGCAGCCGGATTCTGGCAATCTGGGATCAGACCATTGCAGGAAATCCACCGGCGGGATTTCGGCTTGGAACAGAATATGACCGGGATATAATCAATGAAGCATTGCAGCAGGAGGATATACAGGAGGGATACCGCATCTGTCCCAGCCGGGATTTATCCGGGCATGGAACCCATGTGGCAGGAATCGCAGCGGGAAATGGAAGGGCATCCAATGGAAGAAACCGCGGCGTGGCATATGAAAGTGACTTACTGGTGGTAAAGCTTGGCACACCGGGGCGAAATTCATTTCCAAGGACAACCGAACTGATGCTTGGGATGGATTATATTCTCCGGAAAGCACTGGAACTTAAGCAGCCGGTGGCAGTGAATATAAGCTTTGGCAATACTTATGGTTCCCATGATGGAACCTCTCTTCTTGAAACCTATTTATCTGATATGGCAAATTACTGGAAATCGGTTCTGGTGATTGGCACCGGAAATGAAGGCAGTGCCAGGGGGCATACCTCCGGGCAGCTTGTAATGGGAAGAGAGCAGGAAGTGGAATTTGCAGTAGGAGAATATGAGCCGACGTTAAGCTTACAAATCTGGAAATCCTATGCGGATATTTTCTCTATCCGGATTACGCATCCCAGTGGAAAAACGGTGGGCGTTATCCGGCAATTGCAGGGAGCCCAGAGATTTACCATTGAAGGAACGCAGGTCTTATTGTATTTTGGAGAACCAAGTCCTTTCAGCCCTTTTCAGGAAATTTATTTTGACTTCCTGCCGGTGGAAAATTATATCGACAGCGGAATCTATAAAATAACACTGATACCGGAAAAGATTGTAACCGGAGCTTATAATATGTGGCTGCCCTCCCTTGCAATCATCGGAGAAACAACCGGATTTTTATATCCGACAGAAGAGACAACGCTTACGATTCCATCCACTGCCTACAAGGCAATTTCGGTGGGAGCTTATGATGCAAGGTATAATCAGGCGGCAGCATTTTCCGGGAGAGGGTTTACCAGAGAGACAAATCAGGTGAAGCCGGATATCTGTGCGCCGGGGGTGGACATTGAATCCTGCGCACCGGGCGGCGGTTATACCGTACGAAGCGGAACTTCGATGGCAACGCCATTTGTAACCGGGGCGGCAGCACTTTTTATGCAGTGGGGAATTGTAGAGAAACACGATGTTTTTTTATATGGAGAAAAAATAAAAGCATATCTCATCCGGGGAGCCAGACCATTGCCTGGATATTCCTCTTTCCCAAATCCAAGGCTGGGCTGGGGTGTATTGTGTGCAGCGGACAGTCTGCCATCGGATGATAGATAAATATTGTTGCACTTTTCTGAATAAATGTTGTAAAAACATACAATTTGAGGTACAATTAAGAAGAATGTGGAAAAGAATGTATAGACTGAAAAATCATGTGTATCTTGGAGGGGTGCTATGCAGGAGAAGAATGTGCTGGATGAGCTGTTTAAAGGGAAAAAAGGATTTGCGGAATGTTATCAGACTCTGCAGTTATTGAGCGAGAGCACCGATGATTATTTATTTCTGGCAGATTTAAAAGCGGGTAGATTTTATTTTGCCAGTGATGATATTTCAAAGAGATATGCATTACGAATGGATGAAAACAACAGTTGCGGTATAGAAGACTGGAAAGATATTGTATACGGAAGAGATTTAAACCAGTGGGTTAATGATATGGAAGATATCTGCACTGGAAGAAGTCTGATACATGATATGGAATACCGGCTGGTAGACCGGAACAGCAATCTGGTCTGGATCAGCTGCCGTGGAAAGGCAGAACTGGATGATGATGGAATTCCTTATGTAATGGTGGGAAGAACATCGGACACGGTTCTTTTGGGAAAGACAGATTCTCTTACCGGACTTTTTAACAGCACCAAGTTGATGGAACACTTAGATGAGATGCTGAAAAGCAAAAAGGAAGGGGTTTTACTTGTCCTTGGTGTGGATAATTTTAAAAATATCAATACCAAATACGGAAGAGGTCATGGTAACTTTATTTTAAAGAGAATTGCGGCTCTTCTGGAAAATAGTATTGATGAAAATATAAAAATTTACCGTCTGGATGGTGACCGGTTTGCGGTAAACTTTGTAGGCTATGATATGGAAGGTGTGCGTGAGGTATACCAGAATATACAGATGAAGATGATGGAGAACTGTACCTTTTCAGCAGGAGCAGTCTGTTATCCGATGTCCGGAATCAAGGATGCCAATACACTGTTTAACTATGCGGAAAGTTCCCTGGACCGTGCAAAGAAGAGTGGTAAGAACCGGCTGATTCTTTTTTCAGCAGAAGATTATGAGAAGCAGTTGTCGGTGATTGACTTAACAGAAGAAATCAGAAAGAGCATCCGCAATCAGTGTGATGGATTTTATCTTCTCTTTCAGCCGCAGATTGGGATGAGCAATTATGAAGTAGTGGGAGCAGAGGCGCTGCTCCGTTTCCATTCAAAATATCATGGTGTGG
>JBNMJI010000178.1:0-4083 GCA_050873725.1 Roseburia sp. | reverse complement strand
GAATAGCGGCACGGTTCGCCGAAGTGCAGATGCCTGATAAGGGCTGTTAGGGGCACTGGGAATTTCGTCTGGCAACAGGCAACGCTGGTACAGGGATGTACCAGCGAGGCACAATTGAACATGGATGTGAATTTGTGCCGGTTGCTAGATGAAATAAAAAATATATCGAAATTCCCAGTGCCCCTTGCAGACATTATGTGGCATCTGTCCTCGGCGGACAGTACCAATATTCTGTCAAAGCAACCGAAAAGACAGTTTATCATCAAGAAAAACAGACCCCTAAGAACGGTTGACATTTCACATAAAAGAAAATCAATGTACTTCGAATACCATCAAACCTCTTTTACTAAAAATCCAGCCGTTCCCCACTTCGCAATTCCCTAATTCTGCCAGCAAATCTCACCCGCATCAAGAACTGCAAACCGAATCAACTCTGCACTGTCAAGATTCTCGTGATGCATATCAATTCCGTTAATCGAATGATTATCATAGGTCGTATAGTAATAAATCCCTTTATCCGCATTGCAGCAGGAAGTGTAGATTGTAATTTCATATTTGCCATCAGCAACTTCGCAGCAGCCCCGCTGCTGGTCGACGGAACCTAAGATATGAAAGAACTGGCTGACACTTTCGTTTTCGGAGTCACCGGAAATGGAATGCAGTCTGGTGAAAGCAACCCTGATAAAACGGGACTGGGAAGATAAATCGCCCGGCAGACCCAAAGCACCCATTCCGCGGCTGTAAGCCTGTAAGTTGAGCTTGTCTGAAAAATGATTTTCCGGCTGTTTGGATGAGAGAGCCGCATAATTATTTAAAGCAAACATCTGCATTGGAAAAGGTGGATTATTGGTCAGCACACCGGCAGGATTGTCATAGATATGAAGTCCGTCAGCCATGGATTCTACAACGATGGTCTCGTTTTTGTCTGCAATCATCCAGTGAAGCTGTGCTGCAGGAAACTGGCTGGCAAAAACAGTTCCCACGAGATTCATCTTTGATAATTTTTCTTTGACTTCTGAAATAGAAGCACATTGGCTTAGAATCCATGGAATAAATTCAAACTGTGCAACGTTTTCTTTTGTATCATCCACATCGGCATAGGCTGCATTTCCCACAAAGTTAAGCCCTGCCATGCAGACACCTTTTTCGTTGCAGGCATCATAATAAAGCGGATAGTCGATGCCGTTGTCTGGTGCCACATGTGCCATGCCAATCATGGCATAGTGGGAGCTTAAAGTCCCGGTATGACGGAAATGAAAAGGATAATTGCGTGGGGTAATGGTGACTTCATCCCCATAGGAAAATTCGTAATCAAGAGTTCTGCCCATGTAGAAGTCTTTTGTTTTATAAGTAGCTGCAGTGCACATAGAATAGCCTCCTTTTATCTTTTTTTGTATTAGTATTTGGCTGAAAAAATCAGATTTATGTAATAGGACTATTATAACGTGGATGGAGTGGCAAAGCAAACTGAGAATAAATGAGAAAAAATATCGATAAGAAATGTTCTATTTTCAATAACAGGTGTTATAATACAACTGGATTAGAAAGAACTAACATAAAGTAGTAGCGACTAAGAAAGGAAGCGTATTATGGGAAGATATTATCGGATGTCCAAAAAAGTAACAGAGGATCAGGTAAAAGAAATCCTTCGTGAGACATTAGAATTAGAAGATGTAGAGGAAGCAGAATATGAAGCAGAGACACAGCTTCTTAAAATTGTAACTAAAGATAACCAGTTTGCAGCTGTTATGACCAGAGTGGTAAATATCTGCAGCAGAATCGGCAAAGGAGCAGAATTATCATTTGCAAAATTTGCCATCGAAGGATAGAAAGAGAAGGTATCATTTGAAGACTTGTGAATATTGTGACGAGATAGATTATCATGAAATTATAGAATGCATTACCTGTGCGCTGGATGCCAAGGACCCATATACGGCGGGGCATTCCCAGCGTGTCAGTGATATGGCAATGAAAGTATGCCAGTTAATTGGCCTGAAAAAGGAGAACATACAGCAGATTCATATAGCGGCACATCTCCATGACATTGGAAAAATCGGTGTTCCGGATGCTGTTTTAAATAAAGAAGGAAAGCTTGATGATGAAGAATGGGAAGCAATGAAGAAGCATCCTTCCATCGGGGCTGAGATTTTAAGCAAATCCAGACATTTAAAAGAACTGAAACACATTGTGCTTTGTCATCATGAGCGGTTCGATGGAAAGGGCTATCCGCTTGGACTCAAAGGAGAAGAAATCCCGGTGGGAGCAAGAATCATTGCAATCTGCGATTCCATTGATGCCATGACTTCAAACCGGAGTTATCGTAAAGCGCATGATTTTGACTACTGTTATCAGGAAATCAAGAACAACCTGGGTAAAATGTACGACCCGATTATTGGACAATATGTGTTAGACCACTGGGAAGAAATTATTTCCGTAATAAAAATTTCAAAATAAGATTCCGTTATTGATAAGAATTCTCAATAACGGAAAAGAGTATGGACAATGGTTTTTAATGGCGGTAAAATACAGGAAATATGAAACGAGCTGGTAAAAATTAACAGATGAAACCAGCTAAATTACAAACAGAAACAGGAGGAATACATATGTTTGACTTTGTAAAAAAATTTAACTGGAAAAAGACCGGAATCTTTGCTGCCGGTGTATTATTTGGAACAGCAGGAATTAAAATATTAGGAAGCAAGGATGCAAAGAAAGTCTACACAAACTGCACAGCAGCAGCATTACGCGCAAAGGAATGTGTCATGAAGACCGCTTCTAATATCCAGGAAAATGCAGAGGATATTTATGCAGAGGCACAGCAGATTAATGAAGACAGAGCCGCTAAAGCAGCAGAATATACAGATGAATCTGCAGAAGATGCAACAGAAGAAACTGTAGCAGAATAAGTAGCAAGCAAATGAAAACAAGGAATCACCTGCAGAATACTGTAGGTGATTCTTTATCTAAGGAAGTATGTAATATGAGATTTGTTATAAAACATGAGATAAAAGGAAGACTTCGTATTCACATCATTCAGGGCGAGATGAGTTTCCGCCAGGCAGATATGATGGAATATTACCTGAGTAACTGCAAATGCGTTACTTCAGTGAAAGTAAATGAACGTTTACAGGATGCAGTGGTCTGTTATGTGGGAGACCGCAAGGATATGATAGAAATACTGCGTCATTTCTCTTATCAGAAAGTGGATGTGCCGGAGACTTTTTTACAGAATTCCGGCAGAGAATTGAACCGGACTTATTGGGATAAGCTGGTAAATAAAGTGGTACTTCGTATGGGAAGCAAGATGTTCCTGCCATATCCAATCCGTGCAGGAATTACCATGGTCCGTTCTGTGAAATATTTATGGGCGGGTGTGTCTACATTGGCAAAAGGCAGGATAGAGGTTCCGGTACTGGATGGAACAGCTATCGGAGTATCCCTGCTTCGCAATGATATCAATACAGCAGGTTCCATTATGTTCTTGCTGGGTATCGGAGAAATCTTAGAAGAGTGGACCCATAAGAAATCCGTAGATGATCTGGCAAGAAGTATGTCTTTAAATGTCAGCAAGGTATGGCTGTGCCAGGATGGACAGGAAATACTGGTGCCTGCATCTGATATTAAAGAAGACGATGAAGTCCGGATTCATATGGGAAATGTCATTCCGTTTGATGGCGTGGTGACAGAGGGTGATGCCATGGTAAATCAGGCATCTTTAACCGGCGAATCCCTTCCGGTGCACAAGAGTGTAGAAGGCTATGTCTATGCCGGTACCGTGCTGGAAGAAGGAGAACTGACTATTCGTGTCAAAGAAGTAAATGGCTCCAGTAAATTTGAAAAAATTGTTATGATGATTGAAGAGTCAGAGAAGCTAAAATCTTCCCTGGAAAGTAAAGCCGAGCATTTAGCAGACCGCCTGGTTCCATATACATTGCTTGGAACAGGTCTCACCTGGCTCTTTACCAGAAATACCACAAAGGCATTAGCTGTTCTTATGGTGGACTTCTCCTGCGCATTAAAACTTGCAATGCCGGTATCTGTATTGTCTGCAATCCGTGAAGCAAGCGTGCACAATATTACCGT